>DATFBI010000141.1:0-8917 GCA_035253925.1 Propionibacteriaceae bacterium | reverse complement strand
CCGGCGCAACACGGTGATCAAGCGGGCAGTCCTTGATCAGCAGCTGGTCTCCGGAATTGGCAACATCTACGCCGACGAGGCGCTGTGGACGACTCGTCTGCACTACCTGCGACCTACCAGAACCCTGTCGCGCGGCCAAGTGGCGAGCGTCATCGAAGCTGCCAAGACCCTGATGGGCGAGGCGTTGGACCACGGGGGCACCTCCTTCGATGCCCTCTATGTCAACGTCAACGGAGATAGCGGATACTTCGATCGCTCGCTGTCGGTCTACGGCCGGGAAGGTGAGCCGTGCCTACGGTGCGGCACACCGATTCGGCGCGAGCCCTTCATGAACCGCTCCTCTTATCGATGTCCTCGCTGTCAGCGTGCTCCTCGCCGCTGACCCACGCCCACTTAGTCACGAACGTCCATCCGCGGGAGCGAACCAACAAAGCCTGCACGCGTTAGGCCTCTCAAGACGTCTAACAGGGCATCTCGAGCCTGATACACGGTGGTTCCGGTCACCGAATCGCCATCGAGATAGAGACCTCCGCCGGCGTTATAGCGGCGGATCGACTCAAAGATGTAAACCGGGAACATCGTGACGCCGCTGAAGACAAATCCGGCGACGATAGCCTGCACCGCAGCTCTTAGCGACCGGGTGACGCCGGCCACTGCAATCGGTACCAGTACGAAGAGCACGAGCTGCGCCGGCAAAATGAATCCCATTGCACCGGGCTCTACCGCGTTGCTGTGCGAGAACAGCAGCAGGCCAAGCCCGCTTCCAATGCCGAAGAAGAGGCCAACGCGGGTTGGTAGGCCGCTCGAGGTGAGGATCGGCGGCGCTAGCAACGACAACCACAGGCAGACCGCGAGAAAGACCATGAGGACGGCGGTGAACAACACCGACCTGACTTCGAAGGTGCCAGGATAAGCCAAGCTCAGATACCCGACTGCAGCTGCGCAAGCGATCACGACCGGTCCGGGAGATCGTCGACTAGTCAATCGAGCCTGTCGATGATCCGCCGAGCCCCGGGAGGGTACGGGCGGCGTACGCCAGGTCAACGTCACCGGCGCGGGAGTCGCGGTGGTGAACGCGGCGGCGACCAACACCCACCACGGTCACGGCTCCCCCCAGCCAGCCGCCTGCTGGTCGTCGCCGCTCACCGATCGGCGCAAAGAGGGCGGCCCGGGCGCTGCTGATTGCAAAGCGCCCCCGGGCAGTAGATCCGCTGATGCTCGACAACTCCGCCGTCATGGCCGCGCCCCAATCACGACGGGCCTCGGGAAGAGTTGCCACCGCGGTAGCCAGCAGGCGGGCAGGGCCATCACGCTGAGCGTCGAGCGCCGCTCGGTGACGCCACGTCAGCCACAGAACCCAAGCGGCCAACGTGCCCAGACCCGAGAGCACAAGCGACCCGGTGATGAAGTTCCGTTGCGCGTTCTCGCCACGATAAGGATGGTTGAAATATGGCCCCTCCAGGGCAAGCATGACCCCGGTGACGAGCACTGCGACGGCGACAGCGATGATCAACAGTTCGGTCGAGATGCGCAGAACGCGCGCCATGGTTGGATTCACGGGTGCTCACCGGCGAGTCGCGGACCGCGGGGAATCGGCGACACTGCGGCGCTGGAGGCTCTGGCGGAATCAGGTGCTGCTGTGCTGACTGCAGCAAGCCGGGCTGCCAGGGCTAGCCCGGTCCCAGTCAGTCGGTAGAGATGGCGAGGCGGCCGACCAGGCTCCATCTCGGTCGCCCATGTGGTCTCCAGCAGCCCACGGTCGGCGAGCCGCATCAGGATCGGATACATAGAGCCGGCCTTCATACCCAGCTGCTGGCAAAGGTCGTAGCCGTATCGCCAGACTTCCGGCTCCTGGGCCAGGGCCGCAATCACTGCTGCGGTCTGAGGAGATGGTCGCCGGTCCCGCTTCATGGATGAAGTCTATATACATAGAGTTAGTGCTACATCAATGGATGTGATGGTTCATCGCCTGCGTGAGAGCGAGGAAGACAGCATCACTAGCACGCGATGGGGGAGCGAACACTTAAATCAACTGGGTATTGTCTTTGGGTCGTGGAACGCCTGAAGCACTACCTGCTCGTACGCCATGGGCACAACTGGGTTCTCCTATTCCGGTTTGCCCTTGTTGGCGCGTCCGGCGTTCTCGTAAATCTGTTCGTCGCGATCATGTGCAAGAAGCTCGGTCCTGACGTAAATGGCATCTTCATTGACCTGCCATTCACCGATTTCAATGTCCGCTGGTATCACGTCTACTCCACGATCGCGTTCCTGGTGGCCAACCTGTGGAACTTCGAGCTCAATCGGCTGTGGACCTTTCGCAGTGCCAAGCATGCTGGCTGGGCCCGCGAATACTTTCCTTTCCTGACGGTAGGCGTCCTCGCCCAGATCGTTGGGCTAGGCATCTTGACCCTCCTCATGCACCCATATTCGCCGATCTCGCTGCCATCGAGCGTCTTCGATGACTCCACCGGTTTCCGTACCCGGTTCTACTGGGCGCAGCTGATCACGATCGCGATCGTCACTCCGATTTCGTTCCTGCTGAACAAGTTGTGGACGTTCTCCGCGGTACGCGGTAAGCACCGACTCACCGAGCCATCGGAAGAGGCTGTGAAAAGCCAGCATCCGACCGCTGGCGTCTGAGTTCAGCCGGAGCTACTAATTGAGGACCCGCCCTGCCACATACCAGGACTTTGGGCCGCCGTCAGTTACAGTGAGGTGCCTTCCGCAGCTGGATCTACGCCTGAGCTCACACCGTCGAGAGGTGGGACGTTGTACCTCAAGAGCCTGACCTTGCGTGGATTCAAGTCCTTCGCGTCCGCGACGACGCTTAACTTCGAGCCGGGCATCACTTGCGTTGTCGGGCCCAACGGTTCCGGCAAGTCCAATGTCGTGGACGCGCTCAGTTGGGTGATGGGGGAGCAGGGCGCCAAGACGCTGCGCGGCGGAAAGATGGAGGACGTCATCTTCGCCGGCACCTCGGGACGGGCGCCGCTGGGCAGGGCTGAGGTCGTGCTGACGATCGACAACTCCGACGGCGCTCTGCCCATCGAATTCCCCGAGGTCACCATCTCCCGAACGATGTTCCGCAATGGCGGCTCTGAGTACGCCATCAATGGCAATGCGGTGCGCCTGTTGGACATCCATGAGTTGCTCAGCGACTCCGGAATCGGCAGAGAGATGCATGTCATCGTCGGCCAGGGCCAGCTGGATTCGATCTTGCAGGCAACACCAGAGAGCCGCCGCGGCTTCATCGAAGAAGCCGCGGGCGTGCTGAAGCACCGCAAACGCAAGGAGAAGGCAGTCCGCAAGCTGGAAGCCTGCGAGGCGAACCTGAACCGGCTTTCGGACTTGATCAATGAGATCAGGCGCCAGCTGAAGCCGCTTGGGCGGCAAGCCGAAGTAGCCCGGAAGGCGGCTGTCATTCAGGCTGAGGTGCGCGACGCGAAAGCCCGACTGTTGGCCGATGACTTGCTTCAGGCAGCGCAGGCACTGGACTCCGAGCTCGCCGACGAGCAGGCAATGAACGAGCGCCGCCGAGCCCTGGAGCTGGCCCTGGAGACCGCCAGAGAAGCCGAGATAATCGCCGAAGACGCGGTACGCCAGGGTGTGCCCAGGCTGACCGCTGCCCAAGAAACCTGGTACTCACTTGTTGCGCTGAAAGAGCGGGTAGCCAGCACTCAGTCCATCGCCCGGGAGCGGATGCGGCAGGCCGAGGATGACCCTGGCGAGCTGCTCCTCGGCCGCGATCCCGATGAACTGGATCGTGAGGCTGCTCGAGTTGCCGAGCAGGAGAAAGAGCTTTCCAGCCTGCTGGAGCAGCGAGCACAGGCACTGCGGGAGGCGACGGCTCACCGCACGGCCTGTGAGGAAGCGCATCGGGGTGAGGAGAATCGGCTGGCGGCATTGGTCCGTGCGGCTGCGGACCGGCGGGAAGGATTGGCGAGGCTAACGGGCCAGGTCAACTCGCTACGTAGCCGGGGCGACGCAGCGGCCGACGAGATCAGCCGCTTGACCGCCGCACAGCAAGAGGCAACTGCCAGAGCCGATCAAGCGTCCCGGGCGTTTACCGCCCTGGAGACCAAGATCGCTGGACTCGATGCCGGCGAGCGGAACCTCGACGCAGACCATGAGGCGGCGTTGCAAGCCATGAGTCACATCGAGCAGCAACGGGATGAGCTTCGGCGTCAGGAGCAAGCCGCCACTCACGAGCGGGCCGCACTCGTTGCGCGCGTCGAGGCGCTGCGCGTCGGCCTGAACCGCAAGGATGGCTCTTCGGCACTGCTCGCCGCGAGTGATCGACTGGATGGCCTGCTGGGCTCAGTTGCAGCCCTGGTTGAAGTACACAAGCCCTACCAGACGGCCATTGCGGCGGCGTTCGGTGCTGCAGCCGACGCGGTAGCCGTGGCCGGGATCGATGCGGCGGTTGGTGCGTTCGACCATCTCAAGGCCGAGGATCTGGGACGGGCCGGCTTGCTGCTTGCTGGGCTGACTGAGAAAGACACGGTCGAGGAGTGGCCAGACCTTCCGGCCGGTGCCCAGTACGCCCGCGAGGTAGTCGAGGCACCTGATCAGCTCGCTCCAGCGGTGAACCGCCTGCTGCGCAAAGTCGCCCTGGTCGAGAGCCTGCCTGCAGCCCATAGCCTGATCGCCGCACTGCCCGATGTTGTCGCAGTGACCCGCGACGGGGACGTTCTTAGTGCCCACTTCGCCGCTGGCGGATCATCCGCCACACCAACACTGATCGAGTTGCAGGCTGCCGTTGACGACGCCGAGCGGCGGCTGACTGAGGCTAGTCACGTCTGCGATCGGTTGCGGTTTGCCCAAAGCCAGCTTGACGAGCAGCATCGTCAAGCCAGTGCCGCGGTCGAGATCACACTTGCCAAGTTGCATGAGTCGGATGCAGCAATGGCGGCCTTGGCAGAGGAGCTCGGGCAACTCAGCGCAACCGCGCGCTCCGCCAATGCGGAGGCTGATCGGCTCCGGCAAGCCATAGCAGAGGCCGAGGAGGCCCGGGATCGCGATGTCGCTGGGCTCGCCGACCTGGAACACCGCCTGGAATTGGCCTCGGAGACTGTCGAGGAAATTGAGCCTAATCCTGTGGAACGTGACCGACTTGCTGAGCAGGCCACCCTTGCTCGGGCCGCGGAAATGGAGGCGCGGCTGGCCTTGCGCACGCTGGAAGAGCGAGCTCGGGCGCTCGCAGGACGAGCCGATGCCTTACGGCGTGCGGCCGAAAGGGAACGCCAGGCACGGATCCGTGAGATCGCCCGGCGTGAGCGAATGTTGCGTGAGGCTCGTATCGCTGCCGCGGTGCATGCCGGAGCGACCTTTTTGGCGCAGCAACTCGAGCAGTCACTAGCCCTGGCAGCACGTGAGCGCTCTGAGGCCGAGACGGCTCGAGCCGAAGCCGAAGCTGAGCTGACCGCGGCCCGCGGAACTGTGCGATCGCTAACTCGAGACTTTGAGTCATTGGTTGACGCAGCCCATCGGGACGAGGTTGCTCGGGCTGAGCAGCAAATGAGGGTCGAAGCTCTGTCGGAGAGGGCCATGGCCGAGCTTGGGTTGGAAGCAGCCGCCTTGCTAGAGGAGTACGGGCCAGACAAGCCGGTTCCCGCGCTTAATCCCGACGACGACTCGGTTGTAGCGGATGACCAGGATGCCCGACCCGAGCCAATGTCGTATGTCCGGGAGCTGCAACAGAAGCGACTGCGTACCGCCGAACGGGAGCTCAGCCTGCTCGGACGGATCAACCCGCTGGCTTTGGAGGAGTTCGATGCGCTCGAGGAACGACACCAGTTCCTTTCCGGGCAGTTGGAGGACCTCAGGAAAACCCGCCGCGATCTACTCGATATCATCGTCGAGGTCGACAACAGAGTGGAGCAGGTCTTCGCGGACGCCTATGCCGACGTTGCAGCCGCCTTCGAACGGGTCTTCGCTCGACTCTTTCCAGGCGGGGAAGGCCGGTTGATCTTGACCGAACCAGGCAACTGGTTGACCACTGGGGTGGATGTCGAGGCCCGGCCGCCAGGAAAAAAGATCAAGAGGCTTTCGTTGTTGTCCGGCGGCGAACGGGCCCTGGTAGCGGTCAGCTTCCTGATCTCGTTGTTCATCGCGCGGCCCAGTCCGTTCTACATCCTGGACGAGGTCGAGGCCGCTCTGGACGACACAAACCTTGGTCGCCTGCTGGAGATCTATGAAGAGCTGCGGACCACAAGCCAGTTGCTGGTGATCACCCATCAGAAGCGCACCATGGAGATCGCCGACGCCTTGTACGGAATCAGCATGCGGGGCGACGGTGTCTCAACAGTGATCTCTTCACGGCTTCGGGAGACCGAGTCCGTCGCCTGATGCACTCTTGCGGCGGTGACTTCCGTCAGAGTCTGTTCAACAGCACTATGACGGACAGGCCGCTTCGCCGACTGCAGGAGCTCGCGGTGGGCTTGTGCGGTGGGCGGCTGGGCCTGTTGTTGCGAGCGACGAAGGAGGCCAATCGGGCGGGTTGTCTGTCATAGTGCCGTTCAACACAGTTGTGATGAAATCGAGAACAAGAATCGGCCTTTCGATACCGACATTGTGATCTTGGCTTGGCAAAATTACCCGCCAGAGCTGTTCCACCGGCACCGCGCCCAACGACAACGGATTCAACAACAACGGATCCAACTACACAGTGCGCGGTGTTGCACCCGTAAGACAGTTCCTTCCCCGTGTACGTAGCTTCAACCGACTGTCTGAAAGGAAGGTCGTGACCTCCATCATCGTCGCAATGATTGTGATCTTCGTCATTGTTGCTTGCACAGCGGGTCTGGTTCTTCTAGGGATGGAGGGGCGTGGCAAGGATCGCGCACCCAAACTGGCCGACCGGATGGCCCGCGCTGCGCAGCATCTCAACGGTGATGGCGAGCCTCCTTCTCGCCTGGTCAAGTTGATCGAGTCCACCCGCGGTCGCTAAGCCAGGCCGTCCGGCTCCTCGCCTAGGATGAGCCGGTGGATGCGGCAACTCTGTGGGTGGTTGTCGGCGTCGTTGTGCTGGTCGTGGCCGCTCTTGTCGGCTTCCTCGTCAGCGGTCGGCGCCGAGCGCTCCGTACTGGTGAAAGACCGCCTAGCGTAGAGCCAGCGCCCCGTGGCTGGGAACAGCCGGCCGAAGATGCAGGGAACGAGCCCTCCGCAACACAAGTTGATGTTCGTGCCGCACCGTCGGAGGAGGTTGAGCTTCCCGAGGTTGAGATCCCCTCCGAGGCGCCGGTACTCGAGCGCCCGGAGGCTCCGGAGAGCCGCCTGGTGCGCCTGCGACGTCGTCTCGCCGGATCCAACAGCCCGTTGAGTCGCGGTCTGCTGCTGTTGATCACACGGGATCGCATCGATGAGGACACCTGGGAAGAGTTCGAAGACACGCTGATCACCTCCGATCTTGGTGTCGCGCCTACCACTGAGCTGGTGGAGTCGCTGCGTGACAAGCTTCGGGTCGAAGGGATTTCCGAGCCGGGACAAGCGCGTACCATCTTGCGTTCGGAGTTGATCAAGCTTGTTGATCCGACAATGGATCGCAGTCTCAATGCCGATCGAACTGATCAACCTGCGGTTGTCATGGTGGTGGGCGTCAATGGCACCGGCAAGACAACGACAGTCGGGAAGCTTGCTCGAGTCCTGGTTGCCGAGGACAAGGACGTATTGCTCGGTGCCGCTGATACGTTCCGTGCCGCCGCTGCGGACCAGCTGGAAACCTGGGGTAGCCGAGTGGGGGTGCCCACCGTACGCGGCGCTGAAGGAGCCGATCCAGCAAGTGTTGCCTTCGAAGCTGTGAGGGCGGGCATCGAGCAGGAGGTCGATGTGGTGCTCATCGACACCGCAGGTCGGTTGCATACCAAGGTCGGTTTGATGGACGAGCTGGGCAAAGTGAAAAGGGTTATCGAACGACAGGCGCCGGTGGGTGAGGTGCTCTTGGTGCTGGACGCAACCACCGGACAGAACGGCCTTACCCAAGCTCGGATCTTCGCAGAGGTGGTCGACGTCACCGGCATCGTGCTCACCAAGCTGGATGGTTCGGCTAAGGGCGGCATCGTGGTTCAGGTGCAGCGGGAGCTCGGCGTACCGGTCAAGTTGGTGGGCCTCGGTGAAGGCGCAGATGATCTTGCTCCGTTTGACGCCGAGATCTTCGTCGATGCCCTGCTTGAGCAGGCAGCTTGACTAGGAGAATCTGGCTGTTGGACTCAGGATGCGGAGCTCAGGATGCGGAGCGGGCTCAGCGAAGTCGCCGACCGAGGTTCAGTGCGGTCTCGGACTCTGCGTAGTAGCCGAACCTCTCCACATCGACATAGCCGCTTGATCGGTACAAGCCCACTGCTTCGACCTGCGGCTGGCCGGTCTCCAAGAGCATCCAATCGGCGCCGGAAGCAGCGGCACTGGCCTCAAGGGTGGCCAAGATGATGCGGCCAAATCCGCGACCTCGTACGCCTTCGTGCACGAACATCCGCCGAATCTCAGCGGGCATCCGCGCCACTCGCGGTACGCCTGGAGTCCGAAGTCGCCAACCGCCCATGGCCACCGCCCAGTCGTCCAGGTAGCCCACGAAGAACGCTCCCTGAGGAGGGCTGAAATCTGCGGTCCTGAACGGAGTTTCGTCCGGTCCGCCATAGACCTTGATGTAAAACTGCTGGGCTGCCCGTTCCAGCATGGCAACGTCGGGGTGCACGTACGGCACCTGCTTCAGCCGGAACTCCTCGGACACGCGCCTAGCGTAAGCAGCCGTCCTCGGTGTTCTCGCGACCCGTACAGATCGCACTCTGGCTGAGACACCTCGGCAAGTTAGTAGGCTGAGTCAGTCCAGATCCCTGACGTAAGGACGCTCGTGTTCGACACCCTGCAAGACCGCCTCGCGGCGACATTTAAGAATCTGCGCGGCAAGGGCCGACTGTCCGAG
>DATFBI010000140.1:0-6978 GCA_035253925.1 Propionibacteriaceae bacterium | reverse complement strand
GAGTCGGGACGGTTTGCTCCCTCAAAGAGTGGGGAGAGTCTCGCCCGTCATGGAGTTAGGGGGCAACTACTGCGCCACAATGCTGACCAGTTTGGGCGCTCGAATGATCACCTTGGCAACCGCCCGACCGGCCAGGGCGCGTACCACCGACTCCTCAGCCAGGGCTCGAGAACGCAGCTCATCCTCGCTGATGCCCGGCGACACCTCCAGCCGGCCGCGTACCTTGCCCTGGACCTGCACCACACAGGTCACTGCCTGGGTCACCAGCAAGCTGGAATCGACCGTGGGCCACGTCGCGTTCGCCACGGAGGGCGGATGGCCCAGCCGCTCCCACATCTCCTCGGCAACGTACGGCGCTACCAGACTCAGGGCGATTGTGACGACCTCGGCGGCCTCCCGAACTGCCGGGTCGGCTGGGCCCACAGCACCATCCATTGCCTTGCGGGTGGCATTGACCAGTTCCATGATCCGCGCGACGGCTACGTTGAACCGCTGGCGAGCCATGGACTGCTCGATATCCGCCAGCAGCCGATGAGTCTCACGGCGTAGCGCCAGATCACCGCCGTTGGTTGGCACGCCCGGCTCGCTGGGCACCTGCTCGGCTAGCCGGTAGGCGCGTTGCAGGAACCGCAGCGAGCCGCCCGGTGAGACGTCGGCCCAATCGATGTCCTCCTCGGGTGGCCCGGCGAATACCAGAGTCAGCCGTACTGCATCGACGCCGAACGCATCGATCTGCACACCCAGGTCGACCCCGTTGCCCAGCGTCTTACTCATGGCCTTGCCTTGGTTGATCACTTGGCCCTGGTTCAGCAACCGGCGCATTGGCTCCTCGAAGTCGACCATGCCCATGTCGTACAGGACCTTGGTGAAGAACCGCATGTACAGCAGGTGCAGGATGGCGTGCTCGACATCGCCGACATACTGCGTTACCGGCATCCAGCGGCGTACATCATCCGGATTGAACGGGCCCTCATAACCGGGCGAGCAGTAGCGGAAGAAGTACCACGAGGAGTCGACGAAGGTGTCCATGGTGTCGGAGTCACGCTTTGCCGGTCCACCACATTGCGGGCAGTCGACATTGACCCAATCTGTTGCCGCAGCCAGCGGCGAGGTTCCCTTCGGGACGAGATCGGTGCCCGTCAAATAGGGCAGCTCAACCGGAAGTTGATCATCGGGCACCGGCACCTCCCCACATCGCTCGCAGTGGATGATCGGAATCGGTGCTCCCCAGTAACGCTGGCGACTTAGCAGCCAGTCCCGCAGCCGGTAGGTCACCGCGCCTTCGCCGACGCCTTCGGCCTCCAGCTTCGCGATGATCGCCCGCACTCCAGCCTCTTTGTCGGTCAGGCCATTCAAGATGTCGGAGTTGATGTATGTGCCATCGTCTGGCGTTGCGATTCCCGTGGTGGCCGGATCCGGTCCGCCGGTAGCAACCACCTCACGCACCGGAAGGTCGAAGGTGCGGGCAAAGTCCAGGTCGCGCTGATCATGAGCCGGCACCGCCATGATCGCCCCGGTACCGTACTCAGCCAGCACGTAGTCGGCGGCGTAGACCGGGATCTTCTCTCCGTTCACCGGGTTAGTGGCGTGCACACCCAAAAAGACACCGGTCTTGGGCCGATCGGTGGACTGCCTCTCGATCTCGGTCTCGTGCTTGGTCTGCTCCAGATATTCCTCAAAGGCCGCCCGATGCTCGTCAGTAACTACCTCGGATGCCAACTGTGCATCAGGCGCGATCACAAAAAACGTGGCGCCGTACAAAGTGTCCGGTCGCGTTGTGAACACCCGTACCGGCTCTTCACGATTTTCGATCATGAAGTCGACGTAGGCCCCTTCGGAGCGACCGATCCAGTTGCGCTGCATGGTCAACACCCGCTCCGGCCAACCTTCAACAAGATCATCCATATCGTCCAGCAGCCGCTGGGCATAGTCGGTGATCTTGAAGTACCACTGAGTCAGTAATCGCTTGGTCACGACAGCTCCGCAGCGCTCGCATAGACCGGCGACGACCTGCTCGTTTGCCAGCACCGTCTGGTCCTGCGGGCACCAGTTGACATAGCTGGCCTTGCGATATGCCAGTCCGCGCTCGTAGAAGCGCAGGAACAACCACTGGGTCCAGTGGTAGTACTCCGGATCGGAGGTGTGCAGCCTCCGACTCCAGTCAAAGCTCAGTCCGTAGCGGCGAAACGAGTTGGCCTGGGTCTCGATGTTTTTGTAGGTCCACTCCGCCGGGTGGGCGTTGCGCTTGATGGCCGCATTTTCCGCGTTCAGACCGAAGGAGTCCCACCCGATGGGGTGGAGGACGTCGTAGCCCTTCAACCGCCAGTAGCGAGCGATGACATCACCCATGACGAAGGCCTCTGCGTGGCCCATGTGCAGATCACCGGAGGGATAAGGGAACATGTCTAGCATGTAACGCCGCTCGGCGGAACCGTCGTCCTTGGGCACGAAGGTCTTGTCAGCCTCCCAGAATGCCTGCCATTTTTCCTGGGCGGCATGGGCGTCATAGCCGGTCCGCTCTCGGGTCTCGCTATCCGCGCGCTCGGACGTCTCGACCCACTCGATCTGCTCGGTCATGATGTCTGTCTCGTCTCCTTGGTTGTGCATCGCATGTGCCCTGGACATGAAAAAACCCCTCGCCGCCTTGGGCATGAGGGGCTGCCGCGCAGGTGTTCCTACGCGGCTAGGTAAGGAGGGCGGTGTCCATGACCTCGGGGCGTTGCATACGGTTCAGGGTACCGCAAGGCGTCTTGACGCTCCGTCGATTATGTATCCGAGGACGTCGCCACGCCCGACAGCTCCTCAGTGTGCCGGAGCGGCTAGCGTCAGATCCGTGCCGCGACTCAGCTATGAAGAACTTCGGCGGCGTACGCTGCGCCGGCAATTCCCGAGCATTTCCGGGCGTGGTCCAGAAGCAGTGCTGGAGCTGTTCCGGCGGCTCGGACCGATCCAGTCCCAGGTGCCACGAGCGCCGTTTCTGACCATCTCATCCAGGTTGCCCGGCGTCGGCTATCAGACGATATGTGCGTTGTTCGAGTCGCACCAGCTCGTCAAGACCAGCAACATCCGCGGCACCGTCCATAGCAGCGTTGTTGATCAGTTCGCGTGGCTGGACGCCGTTGCTCGCGCTACCCGAGCCAACCAGCTGCGCAATGTGTTGAAGCTGCAGCGGGTTACTCCGGATCAGATGACCGCCGAAATCGAAGCGTTCACTACCGCTGAGTGGAGACCACGGTCGGAGATCGTCTCCCACATACGTGACTGGCTGGCCAAACGGGAGATGGATGAAGCTGACCAGGCCTCAGACATGCTTTCCGAAAGCCTGATCTGGGGTCACAGCGGGCTGCTGCGTCGACCGCGCGACACCCGATGGGAGAAGCGGACTGACATTTACCACCGGCGGGCCCGCAGCCTGCTGCCGAATCTTCCGGAGTGCGATTTCGAATCGGCGTTGCCGCAGCTGGTCCGGATCCACCTCGGCTCGTACGGACCAGCGCTTCGTGAGGATCTCGCTTTCTTTTTCGGCACCGGACTGGGTGCCGTTGATGAAGCACTACGTCGGCTCGGCGCTGAAATCATCCACGTTCGTGGTCCCAACGATGAGGACTATCTCGAGCTCGCCGATCCTCCCCCGGAGGGCACATCCGATCCGGGATTGCGCCTACTTCCCGAATACGACGGGCTCTTAGTCGGCTACCACGGACGACATCGGACCCGTTTCCTGACCGAACAGCAGCTCCCAAAGGTTTGGGCCAAGGTGAACGGCCTATTCTCACCAGTGGTGCTCTACGACGGGCAGCTGGTTGCGAGCTGGAAGACGATCACCAAGGGTCGACGCACCGATCTTGAAGTCACCATGCTGGATCCACATCCCGTGCTGGCCGATGACCTCTTTGCTGACGCAATCGCTGCAACTGAGAAGGTTCTCGACCTGACGATTACTGACTTGCGGGTCCGCCGCTACGCTGACCCGGGCGGAAGGGGCTAAGCGGATGACCTGGCTGGTGACTGGCGGCGCGGGCTATATCGGTTCCCATATAGTGCGGGCTTTCACTGTCGAAGGCATGCCTGCTGTGGTAATCGACGACTTGTCCACCGGACACCGCAACTTCGTTCGCGAAGACATTCCCTTTTACCACGGCAGCATCCTGCAAAAGGATGTCCTCGACCAGATTTTCACCGAACACCAGATCGCCGGCGTAGTGCATTTGGCTGGCTTCAAGTACGCAGGCGTATCGGTCACCCAACCGCTGCACACATACACCCAGAACGTCACCGGCATGGTCACTCTGCTGGAGTCGATGGCCGCCCACGGCGTCACGCTGTTCGTGTTCTCCTCCAGCGCCGCGGTCTACGGCACACCAGCAACCGATCTCGTCAGCGAACAAGATCCGACCCAGCCGGAGTCCCCGTACGGTGAATCCAAGCTAGTCGGGGAGTGGCTGCTCCAAGATCAGGGCCGCGCAACTGCATCCGACCCCGCTCCTCTGCACCACACTTCGCTGCGATACTTCAACGTCGTTGGATCCGGTTATGAGGACTTGCGCGACACCAGTCCGCACAATCTCTTTCCGCTGATCTTCGAGCGTCTGGTTGCGGGCGAGGTGCCGTACATCAACGGCGAGGACTACCCAACCCCGGACGGCACACCGGTCCGTGACTACGTCCACGTCTCCGACCTAGCGCTGTCCCATGTTGTCGCTGCGAAGGCTCTCCAAGACGGCCGGCAGCTGCAGCCGATCTACAACCTGGGTAGCGGAACCGGACTCTCGGTGCGCCAGATCATGGATGCTGTCGCCCGTGTGACTGGCATCGACTTCACCCCCGAGATTCGACCCCGCCGCGCTGGTGATCCGGCGCGGATTGTGGCAACCGGGGAGCTGGCGGCGCGTGACCTGGACTGGCAGATGCGGCATACCGTCGATGACATGGTTGCCTCCGCCTGGGCTGCTCGACAAGTCGCCGAGCGGAGCTGAGCCTCGCTTAAGTGCCCTTCGACAGGCTCAGGGCACATAGCGATGTTGAATACGTTTCTGTGCCCTTCGACGGGCTAGGGCATATATCGACAAGCCCAGAGCACTCACGGCAAAAAGTGGTCGCGGGCGAGCGGTATCCGGCCGCAGATTCTGCCTTTTCCGACCACCTTTGGGAAGGACTGCCCGAAACATTGCCGTCACATTGGCATGTCAACTGTGACGCCGGCGTAACCGAATGCACGTTTGACGCAACACAGGGCTAGCAGAGTTTTACGTAACCTCGGGCGTCCAGGATCCAGCCGCCTGAGGGTTCCACCCGTTTCCAGTCCCCGTCACCGAAAGAAGCAATCATGACAATCGACACTGGAACCACTGCGTGGCTCCTGGCGTCAGCAGCGCTGGTGCTGCTTATGACGCCAGGGCTTGCCTTGTTCTACGGCGGCATGGTCCGTTCGAAGAGCGTTCTGAACATGATGATGATGAGCTTCGGGGCGCTCGCTTCGATCGCTGTCATCTGGGTTCTCTGGGGTTATTCCTTCGCCTTCGGAGACGACGTCGGCCTGGGCCTGCTGGGCGATCCGACCCAGTATCTCGGTCTGAAGGACCTGATGGGTGCCACCACCGAGGTCTCCTTCAACGACCAGACCGGTACCTACCCGGTGATGGCGTTCGTGGCATTCCAGGCCGTGTTCGCGATCATCACCGTGGCCCTGATCTCTGGCGCCATCGCCGACCGCGCCAAGTTCAGCACCTGGATGATCTTCACCGTGATCTGGGCCACCCTGGTCTACTTCCCGGTCGCTCACTGGGTGTTCGACTTCTCTGCCGGCGAGCATATTGGTGGCTGGATCGCCAACACCTTGAAGGCGATTGACTTCGCAGGTGGCACTGCGGTTCACATCAACGCCGGTGCAGCGGGCCTTGCTCTGGCGATCATCCTCGGCAAGCGGCTGGGCTGGAAGCGCGATCCAATGCGGCCGCATAACCTCACCTTGGTCATGCTCGGTGCTGGCCTACTGTGGTTTGGCTGGTTCGGCTTCAACGCCGGTTCCGCGATCGCTGCCGGCACGACCGCTGCGACGGTCTGGGTCAACACCATGGCCGCCACCGGCGCCGCATCCCTGGGATGGCTGATCACCGAACGCATCCGCGACGGCCATGCAACTTCCCTGGGCGCCGCTTCTGGCATTGTCGCCGGCCTGGTCGCCATTACGCCGGCCTGCTCCTCGGTCTCACCGGTTGGCGCGATCATCGTAGGCGTTCTGGCAGGCGTGATCTGCGCGCTGGCAGTCGGCCTGAAGTACAAGTTGGGTTACGACGACTCGCTCGATGTCGTCGGCGTCCACCTATTCGGTGGCCTCTGGGGCACGCTCGCCGTCGGTTTCTTCGCTACCGAGGCGGCGCCCGCGGGAGTCAGCGGTCTGTTCTACGGTGGCGGTTTCGATCAGCTGTGGCGGCAGGCAGTCGGCGCCTTCTCGGTGCTGGCCTTTAGCCTGATCATGACCCTGCTGATCGGCCTGCTGCTGCACAAGACCATCGGCTTCCGCGTCAGCGACGAGCAGGAGAGGGCAGGTGTCGACGAGTCCGAGCATGCTGAGACGGGCTACGATCTGGGCACGTTCGGTGCGGGGGCACGCGGACTGTCGTACGCCGGCTCGGCCCCGACTCAGGTCGAGGAAGAAGACAGCAAGAATGGTCAGGAGGTGACGGCATGAAGCTCGTAACAGCAATCATCAAGCCGCATATGTTGGACGAGGTCAAGACCGCTCTCGAGTCGTTCGGTGTGGAGGGCATGACCGTCAGCGAAGCAAGCGGCTTCGGGCGTCAGCGAGGCCATACCGAGGTTTACCGGGGAGCGGAGTACACCGTCGACCTGGTGCCGAAAGTGAGACTTGAGGTGCTCGTGGACGACGATGATGCCAAAGACATCATCGATGTCCTGGTCAAGAGCGCTCGGACCGGTCGCATCGGTGACGGCAAGGTCTGGTCGGTTCCGGTGGAT
>DATFBI010000139.1:0-7198 GCA_035253925.1 Propionibacteriaceae bacterium | reverse complement strand
AGCTCCTGGCATTTGAGTGAGGAACCTACGTTTACGTAGGTTTCTCACGCCTTGCATGGGTTGCAGCCTGTGCAGACCGCCAGCAATCTAGGTAGACGTAGGTTCCTTCGAGCGGCGCCCGATGGTCACTGGAGGATCAGGCTGTCGATCTCACGGTGAGTGTCGAGGCTGTTGGCCTGAAGAGCACGGTCGGAGAGCATATAGACGGTGTCGCCAATGACCAGCGAACGGTTGACAGCGCCGTAAGCCTGCGTGGTTGCCAGGCGGCCAAGCTCGGAGAGCCCACCAGTGCCGGCTCGCAGCAGCACAAGACCACTGAACGCTCCCTTCCCTCGGTAGTCACCATGCAGGTTTGTGGGAGCAATGATCAGATTGCGCGGCTCCCAGTACAGGAAGGCCTTGGGATCGAACTCGGCTGCCGCCGCACCGCCGCCATAGGTCTGCATGTCGATACGCCGGGGAGACGCGGGGTCGCTGATATCGAACAAGGAGAACTGCACGCCGATCTGGCCCCCACGACTCGGCGCGATGTCCCTGCCGTCGGCCGTGTCGCCGTCCTCCGTCGGTGGCCTTGGAGTTACCCCCGTCGTACCCGGGCCGGGCTCCAACCCGCTTTGCCCAACACCGAGCAGCAGATTCTCACCAATCGGGTGCAGGTAGCCCGAGTAGCCGGGGATCTTCAGCTCGCCCACGACCTTCGGCGCTGCAGCATTGCGAAGATCAAGAACATACAGGGGATCGGTCTGACGGAAGGTCACTACGTACCCGCGCTGCTCGATGAATCGCACCGCTCGGATCGATTCGTTGTCCTCCCTACCGAGCCCGCCGACCTGCCCGAGTTGGCGCAGAGCGCCGTCTTGCTCATGCAGAGTGGTGACCACACCTTCGGTCATCGGACGAGGATTCGCCCAGCCGCGTCGCTCGGAAATCGTGCTCGCAACACGCAACACGCCCTCGTACTCAGACATCGCGTATTGATTGAGCAAGGTTCCGGGAACCTCACCCGATCCTTGGTAGGTGCTTGCGCCCGAGGACGCGGTGACGAACTTGTGCAGACTGGTCCTTGCGGTTGAGCCGTCGCGGCTCCAATCAGTGGTCGAGACATATGTCGATGTACCGCTCGCGTATATCTGCTGCCCGCCGGCAATCACGCCCACTGTGTTGCGGGTCTGCAGAGCCGACCCAATGTCGAATGACGACACCGCGACCGTGTCGAGCCCCGAGAATGTCTCGGGACGAGCCAAATCAGCACATTCCACAAGACGTCCCGTGCTTACTTCCGCGCCCGCACGGTCTTGCAGTGTGTACGTCGGAATCCAGTCGTCGACATCAGTGTTCTCGACCGCCGCGCGCAGGTCATCCTTTGACTTCTGGGTAATGCCGCCGTCAGGCCCGTAGACCGGCGATGGAGCATCAACGTCGGGTGACGAGACCGTCACAACACGCACCTGGGTGCCGACGAGTCGGGCATCGAGTACGTCACCATCGATTGTCAATCCGGCAATAGGTTTTGGTTCGCTGAGACTTGAGATGTCATACATCGCAAGAACGGCCTGCTGACCTGCCCAGCCCAATCCAGGCCTCGCTCCTCCGGCCGGTTGCCCGCCGAACACAAGCACACGTTCCCCGGAAAGAAACACGTTCCGAACATTCGTGTCAGGCAGAGTCTTGCGAAGGGTCATCTTGCCGCCGTCGAGTGCGATTAAATGCACTCGGCCCTGCGCGACCGCCACAATGCGATTTCCATCCGTCTTCACGATGTCGGGCTCATCAACTCCGGCCTCTTGGACGTTCGTCGTGGAGTGAGCAGGCGCAGCACCCCCCGACTCAGCACCCGTGCCCGCCGAATCAGTGGTACGGCCTGGCTGAGCAGCGGTCGTGTCGGCTGAGGTGGTCTGGGCCTTTGCGTTCCCGCCCGCACGTTCGATCAGGTACTCCGGAGCCTGGTCCTTGAAATACTGGAGAACGGCATCGCAGCTATCGAACGGCTTCAGCGGCCCTGGCAATGCGAAGGCCGCGCCTTCTCCACTCACCGATTGTCGTGGGTCATTCCCGATCCGAGGCACCCCGACCATGACACCTGCGATGAGGGCTACCGCGGCGACTGCGCTCGGAATGGCCACCCGGGCCGGCGAGCGCTGAGCGCGCCGAATCCCCTTGTCGGGTTGATGAGTGCTCTCGGCAATCTGGTGCCGAACTGCATCGGCCGCTTTTCGTGCTCGTGATTCGAAGTCGCTCATTCTGCGTCCTCTAACTGCAATTGCCGCGCCACTGCGTCACGCGCCCGGCTCAAGTGGGTTTTAACGGTGCTTTCGCTGCAGTCGAGAACCTCGGAGATCTCCCGCACGCTGTAGTCCTCCAGGTAATAGAGGGCTACTGCTTGCGCTTGACGGGTCGGCAGCCGACGAACCGCTTGCCAGAACGCCTCATCGCCTTCATCGAGTTCGATGTGGGTCTGGGTGCGTCCGGCCAGGCGCATCAACGCCCTTGCCTCGCGTACGCGTCGGCGCAATACCGAAGCCGCTCGATTACAGGTGACTCGCCGAATCCATGCGCTCGGGGAGTCGTAGGCAACGATGGATTGCCAACGCCGAAATGCAGCCGTAAACGCATCTTGGGCGGTGTCCTCGGCCACCCACTGGTTGCCGGTCAGGACAAACGCCAGGCCAAGCACATGCCGGTGCTCTCTGTGGTAGAACTCATCGAACGTCAGCGACTCGCTAGAGGCATCGCTGGGGCGTTCGATGGCGGCAGCTTCGGCGCCAGCAGCTTCGACAACGGTTGGGTGGACGGCAGCTGGTGTTGCTCGTTGGCTTTGCACCAATGAGCTACTCGCCTCAGAGGCGGCTGCCGCCGCTGCTTGGCTCTCCATCAACGAGTAACTCGCCACAGGGCGCTCTTCGGTTGACATGACGAGCTGATTTTCTCCGGAAAGTTCATTCCGCGCGGCTGCTTTGCCGAGCCAGGCGGTCGGATCGCTCACGTCATCGCTTGATCAATAGGTCTGTTACCGCCGAGACAGATAGGTCGCCCGTTTTAACAACGACCATTGGAGGAGTTAAGAGCCCACCGACCTCAACCCGCTCTCAGACTGTGATCTTGGGCTGCGAGCCGTTCAGTATGGGTACCGACGGCCACCTAACGTGCGACCCTTTCGGCCAAGGATGAGGAAGACAACACCGATCCCCAGGATGATCAAGCCGATTGTCCAGAAAACAATGCTGATCTTGGGGAAAAAACTCGAGAGCGACAAGATGACACTCAAAACGATCACGTCGTTCCTTCCTACGACGTTCTCTATACCCGCAAATGGCAGGCTTCATGCAACGGCAGACCCGAGCTCGAGGCGGGCGGCGCCGGCCGTTGCAGAGCGCGTCAAGACTGGGGGACGGCCTCCAAGGTGGAGGTCGCCGCGAGCCGCTGAAGCCCGTCGTACGCGGCGTACTTGTAGGCCTCGGAATACGTCGGCACGTTGAACGTGGTGTCGAGGAAGTACTCGATCGGGTCGCGGTGGTGTATCGCGGACTGTCCGATATGGATCAGCTCGCTGGCGAGCTCGCCCAAGATGTGGGCGCCGATCACGGTCCGGTCGTCTCGGCGGAACACCAGCTTGACGAGGCCCTCGGTCGCCCCCGATATGTTTCCGCGCGCGTTGGAGGAGAAGCGTCCGCGACCGATCTCGTAGTCAATGCCCTGCCGCGCCGCTTCCTGCTCGGTGAGCCCAACGCCGGCGACCTCGGGAATGGAATAGACGCCGGTCGGGATGATCTCGTCAATGGCTTCGCTGCCCGGGACACCGAACGCGTCGCACACTGCGATGCGCCCCTGCTCCATGGCCGCGGAGGCCAGCGCCGGAGGGCCGATGACATCTCCAGCGGCGTAGACGCCCGCAGCGGTCGTCCGGTAGCGGTGGTCGACGACAATGTGGCCGCGGGAATCGACCTCAACGCCCGCCTCCTCAAGCCCCAGCCCTTCGGTGTTGCCGGAGCGTCCGGACGCGAATAACAGCTTTTCGGGTCGGACCTCACTGCCATCGTCAAGGCCAACGATCAGTCCGTCCAAGTCGCGCCTGACCCCGTCGAGACGTACGCCGAGACGGACATCCATACCCATCGACTCGAAGATCCGGCGCAGATCGCGGGATAGCTCGGCGTCGACGTAACCGAGCAAGCGGTCGGCGCTGTCGACCAAGGTGACCTTCGTACCGAGGGCGGTGAAGATCGACGCATGCTCGCAGCCGATCGCGCCGCCGCCGACGATCACGACACTCGCAGGTGTGGACCCTATTTCGAGCACGCGTTCGGAGTCGAAGACGTCCAGGTCATCGAAGGGGATCCCAGGTGGGTGGAACGGCCGGGACCCGGTCGCGATCAGCACGGCTTCACCATGAAGCACCCTCCGGAAGCCCCGCGGTGTCTCGACAACCACGTGGCGGTCTGGCCGCAGCGTGGCGGTTCCGGCAATGAGCTCGATCTGATGGCGAGCGATGTTCTCCCTGACCGCTTGGCTCATGGTCGCGCTGACGTCGTCGGTGCGATGGCTGAGCTGGGTGTGGATCGCGGAGGGCTCCAGCTGCACGGATGCACCGTAGATCTCGCGCTTCCGGAAGCCCGTCAGGTACAGCGCGGACTCCCGCAAGGTCTTGGTCGGTACCATGCCGAGGCGGGTGACAGCCACGCCACCGACTGAGCGCTGGGAACGCTCGATGAGAGCAACGCGCTTGCCGAGGTACGCCGCCCTTGCGGCGGCCTTCTCGCCGGCAGGGCCGGAACCGATCACGATCAGGTCGAAGGGCTGGACGTCCGGCTCGAACTCCCGCCGAGGCGCGAGGCGGTCCAGCAGAGCCGCCGCCTTGTCCACATCCCGACGAGCACCCAGCCGCTCGAAGATCGCTAGCGCGTTGCGTACCTGGTCAGCGGCTGGCTCGTCGTCGGAGGTGTGCGCTAGGGCCGTGGCGAGCTCGAGCCGGATCCGGCCGGCCATGATTGGTCGCTCTTCGGTGCCGAGTACGTCCAGCGCCGCCTTCAGCGCGGCCACTGCGCTCTCCCATTCGGAGCGGTATATCGAGATCCGGCCTTCGGACAGGCCCACCGCCGCCCGAAGCACCGGACTCTCCGACGCCAGCGCACAGGCCTCCAGCCGCTCTAGCGCCTGCTCGGCACCGTCGGGATGGCCGCGTGTTAGCTCTACTTCCACAAGCAGCTCAAGCAGGCGGCCCGCGCGGAGTCGATCACCGACGAGATCATGCAGTCCGCGGTTGAGTACGGCGGCAGCCAGGTCTGGCTCCCCGCGCAGCAGGTGCAGCTGCGCCAGCTGCTCACACACCTCAAAGTGGCCGACGTACGGCGCAAGCAGGTCGGCCGCCTCGTCGAGCCGTCCCTGCATCAGCCGAAGCCGGGCGAGCGCTCCCGCCGCGTCGGCCTGCTTGGACACCGCCTTGGTGGCGCTCGGACCGAAGGCCTGCAGAATCTCGACCTCTGCCTCGGTCAAGCGCCCGGTATCACACAGCACAACGCCGTACGCCGTACGACAATGCGAGTGCAGAATCGCTACCTTTCCTCCGAACGTCTGGTCAAGATGGCTGCGGGCGGTTCCGGTCCAGTCCTCGGCGCGCTTGAGGTCACCGGTGCGTTCGCACGCGGAGAGCATCGCGCAGAAGATTGCGCCACTCATTGGCGGCGAGACGGTGCCGGCGACGATAGCCGCCATCGCCTGGTCGAGCTGGTCGAACCCCTCCGAGATGCGGCCCTGGTTGATCAGCGCGAGTCCGCGGTCGGCACGGGCCCGTGCCTGGAGATCGGGGTCGCCGAACTCCACGGCGAGCTCCAGCGCCACCACAGCGCTCTGCTCGAGGACGTGCGCGTCGCGTGCGTGACACGCGACGAGCGCCAGCGCGAGGTATCCGCGCTCGACGCAACGCCCCACTTGGTTCAGCAGTTCGCTGGCACGCTGGAGCCAAGCCCGCGACCCCGGCTCGTCGAGGAACGCGTCGTACAAGGTGCCTGCGAGTTGTACTGCAGCGAGCCCGGCACCGCGCAGGTCATCCGCCGCCAGGTACCCGTGGTAAGCCAGCTCCCAGTGCCGCCGAGCCCCCTCGTAGTCGTCGTCGATGTAGGCGAGGTAGGCGAGAGTGTCATGGGCCTCGGGACTGGGCTCGATTGCCAGCGCGGCCTCCAGGAAGCGCGCGGCAGCGTCAAAGTCGCCGGCACGCATCGCCTCCTGACCAGCGACGACCATGCTGTGAGCGGAGGTCGTCCCCACGAGCCGATGATAGGCCCGCCCGGCTACGGAGGTCTTTAGCCCTACTCGCGACGAGACCCTGGCTTGCTGGTCCAGCACCGCGATCGCCTGCGCGAGCTCCCGGTTGGCCTAGAGATCACGGCAGGTCGAGAGATCACGGCAGCACAGCCAAAGCCTGACGTAGCACCTCAAGGCTGCGCTGCCAAGCATCGGTCTCCCGCTCGTCCATCCTCGGGTGAAGTGGCTTGCCCGCGCCGTCGGGACCGAGCACGCATGGCAAACTGGCGCAGAGCCGATCGGCGACGCGGACCGAAACAGGCACGATTCGGCCGTGGTCTCGGACGATACTGCGCACCAGCGCCGCGACCGCAAGTCCGATCGCATCCCACGTCGAACCCTTGAGTTCACGCACGCGATATGCAGCAGTTCGCACCGTCTGGGCAATCATTGCCAGCCGCTCGAGGGATAGGTCGACGCCCGTCTGCCGAGCAAACTCATCCAGCGTGAGGCCGGCAATTGTTGCGGAACTGAACAACAGCACAGCGGAGTCACCGTGCTCGCCCACAACCCACGCGTGCACCGAAGCAGGATGTACGCGGCACACGGAGGAAAGCTCCCCGCGAAGCCGCCAGGTGTCGAGCGACGTGCCGGAGCCGATGACATTGACCATGCGACCCGCCCAGCGTCGCGTGAGGTATTCGGTGAGAACATCCAGCGGACTCGTAGCCACCAGACAGACGCGAGGGAGTCCGCCCACCTCAACATGGCCAGCAACCTCCTCGCAGATAGCCAGATTCGCTTGTAGCAGGTCGAGGCGGGTCTGACCGGGAGCAGTGTGACTACCGAACGCCATAACGAGCACGTCCTCGGACTCCACGGCAGTTAAGGGTCGTCCACGAATCTCGCACGGCTCAAGCATCGGTAAGGCATGACTGAGGTCCAGAGCCTCTCCTTGAGC
>DATFBI010000138.1:0-15499 GCA_035253925.1 Propionibacteriaceae bacterium | reverse complement strand
CGAACATCCCGGCCACGGCTGGACAGCTGGCCGCTGCCGGCCGATTGATTTCTTACAAGAGCGATAGCTCACGACACGCTAATCTGAGGGCACGCCAAAGCAGAGGAGAGCCCGTGGGCAAAGTCGTCATGTACGCCTCGGTCTCGGTAGACGGCTTCATCGCGGATGAGAACGAGCAGCCCGGGCCGCTGTTCGACTGGTTGCTCAGCGGTGATGTGCCGTTGGACGAGAGCGGCGAGTTGAAGGTGTCGCAAGCGTCCTACGACTACACCCGGCGGTACTGGGACCAGATCGGGGCGACGATCGTCGGCCGCCACGTCTTCGACATGACGGACGGCTGGGACGGGAAGCCTCCGGCCGGGGTCGACCACGTCGTCGTCGTGACTCACCGGGGCAGGCCCGAGGGGTGGCATCCCGAGGCGCCGTTTCACTTCGTCGACGGCGTCGAGGCAGCCATGGCCAAGGCTCAGGAGCTCGCGGGTGACCGCATCGTCGAGGTCGCCGCTGGCGACGTCGGTGGCCAGGTGCTTGCCGCAGGCCTGATTGACGAGGTGCGCATGGACGTCGTACCGGTCGTGTTCGGGTCCGGCAAGCGCTACTTCGGGTCGGTCGACGCGCAGCACCTGTTGGAGGATCCTGACGTGGTGATTCAGGGCAACCGGGTGCTTCACCTGCGCAATCGGGTGCGCCGTTGACCGATCTGAGCGGGTACGCGAAGAACTCCACTGCGAACGGTGGCACAAGATCGGGCCTCCGCCTGCGTTTGCGCATCGCTGTCCCTGTTCGGGCAGCCGACGCCGATCCGCCCCAGCACCTCACCTGCGGCAAGTTCAACTCAAGATCACTGGTTGCCGGTTTCCGTCCTGTCTTGGCCGACCCCCAATGAGGTCGCGCCACGCCGACGATTGATCGCGCTGGCACGCTGCGGAGGCACACCGCGGCCGACTCGGACTTGTGCTTCCGCTTCAGTCTCGGCCAACGAGAGGTTCATCTGCGCCCAGGGTCGACCATCGCGGCTGCCACAGGCTGGACGGGAATATGCCTTAAAGACACCTCAACACGCTGACTTGACAGTGAAGAGCATGAGCCCCGCAACGGCGTCCGCTGATAGCACCGCTCGCAATCGCCGCCAGTGCAGGCCGGACACTTCATGGTTGCGCCCACAGCCCGTCGTGTACGTCGGCGTTTCAAGCCCGAATGGATGCGGCACGTCGGGAGCTTGAGCGTTTTAGCGTCTGTGCTGTGAAACGACCCCTCGCAACGCTGGTCGAGCGGTCGTTTTACCGACTGTGCTGCTAAACGACCCCAAGTCGGCAGCGCAACCGCATCCAGCCGTTACGGCTGCGGCCAGATACGATCCTCGGGGAACTGACCGGTAACGACGTAAATGATTCGCCGACCCATTGATGCCGCATGATCGGCGATCCGCTCGTAATAGCGGCCGAGCAGTGCCACGTCAACGGCCGCCTCGACGCCGTACGCCCAGTCATCACTCAGCATGACCCGGAACTGGGTACGCCGCAGCTCGTCCATCTCCTCATCACGATCATGCAGCTCCTGGGCACTCTGAATGTTGCGGTCATTCAGGGTCTGACCAGCTGTGACCACCATTTTCTCGGCCACGTCACCCATCCGTACGAAGTTTGGACGCAGCGTCTCCGGGACAGCTGTCTCCGGGTATCGCAGCCTCGCGATCTTCGCTATATGGGCAGCAAGGTCACCCATTCGCTCCAATTCCGTCACCATCCGGAGTGTTGCAACTAGGGTTCTCAGCTCACCGGCGACCGGAGCCTGACGGGCCAGTAAGGAAAACGCTCGGGCTTCGATCTCCGCCTGCTTGGCGTCGATGAGCTCATCATCACCGATCACCTGCTCGGCCAGGTGAATGTCGGCCTCGAGCAGTGCCGTCGTTGCCGCGCGGACCGCCGATGAGACAACCTGTGCCATGTGCACCAGGTCGGTAAGTACGTCGTCCAGTTGTTCGCGGTAGGAGTCCCGCATCAGTCAATCCCATCTGTCTCGCGCTTTCAGCATCAATAACCATATGCGGCAGGCCTACACCGAATAGTGCCGGTGGTTAACGGACCGTGAACATGGGTCAAACGGTTGGGCCACCTACGCCTGACCGCCTCTCAGCCTGGTCAGCTAGCCGTCTTTTGACCTCTACTATCTTCGTGTGAACCCGATTTGGGTTGCAGCTGTGGCACTGGTCGTGGGCCTGGCGATTGGCGCGCTGGTCACCTGGGCCGTAATGCGAGCACGACAGGCAGAGCCGACTCCGACGTTCGAGATCGACGAGCCGGTGCTCCCGGCTGGTGTAGCGGAAGTGCTGGCGGTGCTGCCTTCCGCTGGTGTTGTCATCGGTCCGCATGACGAGGTACTCGAGGCAACCGCGATAGCGAGAACTCTGGGCTTGGTTCGAGGGAGCCGAATCAGCGTGCCCGAGTTGTTGCAGCTGGTCCGCGTCGTCCGAAGAGAAGGCGGTGCGCGGACGGTGGATATTCAGATCAGCCGCGGCGTTCGGGCGGCTTCCACCTACCTAACCGCGCGGGTTGCTCCGCTCGACGAGAGTCTGATCTTGGTGCTGGCCGACGATCAAACCGCAGCGCGGCGCATTGACGAGACCCGCCGAGATTTCGTCGCCAATATCAGCCATGAGCTCAAGACACCAATTGGCGCCATCGCCTTGCTGGCCGAGGCGGTTGAGGAGGCCGCAGACGATCCCGCTGCTGTTCGCAAGTTTGCTAGCCGAATGGGTATCGAATCCGCGCGGCTGACGGATCTGGTGAGCCAGATCATCGAACTGTCCCGACTCCAAGCCGACAACCCGCTGGCTGACCCGGAGGTCGTCGACATCGACGAGGTGCTTGGCGAGGCAGTCGACCGCCGGCGGATAGACGCCGAGCGCAATCAGATCCACCTCACGGTCGCCGGAGTCAGTGGCACCCGGGTGCTGGGTAGTGCTCGTCAGCTTGGCGTGGCTGTCGGCAATCTCGTCGAGAATGCCATCGTCTATTCGGACCCGGGCGCGCGCGTCGTAGTCGCTGCTCACGTGCAAGCCAAGAGCGATGACGACTATGTCGAGATCACAGTCTCCGACAACGGGATTGGCATTCCTGCTGCTGAGGTTGACCGGATATTCGAGCGTTTTTACCGCGTCGACTACGCGCGTAGCCGGGCCAATGGGGGTACCGGACTTGGGCTTGCGATCGTCAAGCACATCGCTGCCATTCACGGCGGTGAGGTGGCGGTGTGGAGCCAAGTAGGTCAGGGTTCCACATTCACCATCAGGATTCCGGCACATTTACATGAGACCCCCGCAACGGTGTCCGAACCTGCGCCGTCCGCCTATCACGAGCAGTCCGCAGAGCAGCCGACGTACGAGCCCCAGGAGATCAAGCAATGACCAGGGTACTGGTCGTCGAGGACGAGGAGTCCTACCGGGACGCGCTGTCGTACATGCTGGCCAAGGAGGGATTCGAGGTCATCGAGGCACACGATGGCGCTAGCGGAATCCTCGAATTCGACCGCCGCGGGGCCGACATCGTGCTGCTCGACCTGATGATGCCAGGTCTGCCAGGCACGGAGGTGTTCCGCCAGCTGCGACTTCGCGGCTCAGTGCCGGTGATCATGCTCACCGCACGAGACACCGAGATCGACAAGGTGGTTGGCCTGGAACTTGGTGCCGATGACTACGTCACCAAGCCTTTCAGTCACCGCGAGTTGGTCGCACGGATGCGAGCGGTGCTGCGTCGCGGGCAGGACACCGAGTTGATGCCGGATGTTCTGGAAGTCGCCGGCGTCCGAATGGACGTGGAGCGACATGACGTATCGGTCAATGGCGAGCGAATCAAGCTAGCGCTCAAAGAGTTTGAACTGCTGGAAATGCTGCTTCGCAACGCCGGCCGGGTGATGACTCGCGGCCAGCTGATTGATCGCATCTGGGGGGCTGATTACGTCGGCGATACCAAGACCCTGGACGTCCATATCAAGCGGCTGCGTACCAAAATCGAACCAGATCCAGCTCATCCGCGACATTTGATCACGGTCCGAGGACTCGGGTACAAGTTCGAAGGCTGATCGTTGGCTCACCGTGGTGGCAGATCACAAACGTTACGCGTGCCGTCCTAGGACGGATCACGCGGTCCGTCCGGTCAGGTGCTGGGCGTCGGCGATGGCGATGGTGATGGTGATGGCTTGAGGTTCACGTACTGGCTCTCATTGCCGTCCACAATGGGTACCCGTACCGTCACCTCGCCGGCATTCTCGAACTGCAACGTCAGGATGGCATCCAAACCAGCCATGACGTCCGGGCTCTTCACAATGATCGGCGGCTGATCCGTGAGCACGACCTGAAGGCCATTTGCTAGCGCGACAGTCGATGGGATGGTCCCGGTGAACGGCGCACCCTCACTGCCATCGGCCTTGATAGGTATGCCAGTCACGCCGGTCAATGCATCCCTACCAGCCGTCACGAGCGTGCCAGAGACGACGCCTTCTCCCGGTGCCCAACTGATGATGAGGAGGTTACGGACGTGTACCACACTGTTCTGGTTCGCCGGGTCTCCAACATCGACGTTGACGCCTTCACCGGGCGTATACGGCTGAAACGTCTGAACGTCACGGCCGCAGGCGCCCGCCAAGAACAGCAGCCCGATGACCATAAGCAAGCTGGCGCCGCTGCGTAGCGCCTGCCCGCTGCTGAAGATTCGGAGCGTCATGTGGCCTGGACGATCTGCTCGACTCGTTTTCCACAACACGATGGCCGACTCCTCTGCCTGGCTGAGGGATACTGTGCGAAGCAGCCTATCGACACCGTCGCCGTTCGTGCAGGTAAGGGCGATGTGACGTGAGGATGTTGTGACGCCGGACACACCGATGGCACATCAGCGCCCTTTTGTCAAGCCAGACTGGACTCCAATACCGGCCTCTGGCTAGCGCAAACGCTGCAAATACGGCCATTGCGCCGTGCTAAGATTGGTTGCGCGAAAGGGGTACAAAACAATATGACCTTTACAGTCGGCGAAACGGTGGTCTACCCCAATCATGGAGCCGCCGTCATCGAGGACATCGAAACCCGGCAAATCAAGGGCGAAGAGAAGCTCTATCTGGTATTGAGGATCGTTGGTCAAACCGATCTCGTCGTTCGCGTACCTGCGTGCAATCTGGACCTGGTGGGAGTCCGTGACGTTGTTGACGCCGACGGATTGGAAAGAGTCTTCAGTGTCCTCCGTGCACCCCATACCGAGGAGCCGACCAACTGGTCGCGCCGGTACAAGGCCAATCTCGAGAAGCTTCACTCCGGAAACGTCTTGAAGGTTGCCGAAGTCGTTCGCGACCTTTGGCGTCGTGAGCGCGAGCGTGGGCTGTCCGCCGGCGAGAAGCGCATGCTTGCCAAGGCTCGTCAGATCCTGGTCTCTGAACTCGCTCTAGCGGAGCGCGTCGAAGAGGACAAAGCTGAGGTTCTGCTCGACGAGGTCCTCGCTTCCTGACTTCACAGGCAGCCCCTGGTCGCACCGGAATCGGCATCGACGTTCATCGGTTGGCACTTGGCCGGCCGATGAACGTTGCATGTCTGCTCTTTGACGACGACGTGGGCCCGTACGGTCACTCCGATGGAGACGTCGTGGCTCATGCGGCCTGTGACGCATTGTTGAGTGCTGCCGGCCTCGGTGATCTGGGGAGCAACTACGGGACGACGGACCCAAAGTGGTCCGACGCTGCTGGCTCAGCCTTCCTCATAGAAACTGCGGCAAGGGTTCGAGCGGCCGGCTTTGACATCGCCAACGTGGCCGTGCAGTTGATCGGTGATCGTCCCCGCCTGGGATCCCGCCGTGCGGAAGCCGAGCTGATCATGAGTGAGAAGGTCGGCGCTCCAGTGAGCCTCTCGGCGACCACTACCGACGGTCTTGGGCTCACTGGGCGCGGTGAGGGCATTGCCGCGATCGCGACAGCGTTACTGATCTGACACCGATCACGGATGCGCGCTGAGGTCCTTATCTGCGCTGAGCTCCTTATCGAAGCGCGGCGGTGCCCTTCCTTCGACAGGCTCAGGACAGAGGTTTGGGCGGCTCAGGGCAGGTTTGGCCGGCTCAGGCATATTTGGGCGGCTCAGGGCCATTTTCGGCTAGCGCACCAGCCGCGATGGAACGACGAAGGTATTGCACACCTCCACCGCGCTGTTGGCCAGGCCCATCATTCCCCAATATCGGCGAGATTGTGCAAGGCCATGATTGCCGACGATGTTCGGATTCCCCGACAGTGTGTCATCGCCAATCGCGACGAAGATGGCTTCGATTCCGTCGAGGTCTTGCTGCTGCACGCCCATGGATTGCGATACCGCCCGGAGGAACATGCCAGAGAAGCAGTCTGCCTGGGTCTCGAGTCGGCGTGTGAACTGGAGTTCAGTGCTCTTGGTACCGGATTCCTGGCCGAGTGCGTGCGCAGAGACCAAGATGCCGGTCCGGCCCTGTAGCGCGTGACCGAACTCATGAGCCATGACGATGTCGGCGGTCCACTTGTTTCTTCGCACTGTTGGCAGAGCCTCTGGTAGCAGTCGGCTGTAGTACACCTGCTGATCGGCTGTGCAGTAGAAGGCATTAATCCCGCTAGTACCGCACTTGGTAGTGAGCTCCTGTCCATAGATCGTGACCGTGGGTCGCACGATGATGAAGCCAGCATTCGTGACCGGTGCTTCCCAGACGCGGACCAAGCACTCCATCAGGCCCTCAAAGTGCGACTTGAGCTGGGCATCACTGGCCGTCACCACATTGATTGGTTGGGAGTCACAGCGCACGGGTGCCGGGACGGTTTGGGCGTAGAACGGACTCTTCGTTATCCATTCCTCAGCTTCGCCGTACGTCTGCGGCACCGGGATCGGCGGCGGGTTCCTATCCGGCGGTGGCACCCGGTAGTCCTCGTTTTGGTAGACCGCGTTCGATGATTCGGTGCCCAGGCCAGTGATGGCCAGTCCTGCGATTGCGATCAGTGTGACGATGATGATCACGCCCAACAGCATCCGAAGCGGATTTCGCCGGCGCGGTGTAGGCATCGGTGGTGGCGGTCCATACTGTGGCACTCCGCCGCCGAAGGATGGGTGCCTGAGGCCTGAGGAGGGGTATTCCTGGTAGTAGCCGCCTGTCGGTGTCGCGGACTGCCAGCCGCGGGGTTGGCCGTATGGTACGTACGCTGGTGAACCTTGCGGAGTGCCTCGAGGTGGTGCGTACTGAGGACCGCTCCACTGTTGCTGGCTCACACGCGCAACGATAACTGGGCACACCAGGTCTTCATTGAGCTACTCGCGCAATCGGTTTTGGGCTCGCGCCCTCACCGCTACAGCACTAGTGGGAGGCTGTACCTCGTGCGTGCCAACCGCCCAATTATGCGACATCGGATCTCAGCGATGATTGCGTTCTGCCTTCTGACGTGTGGCCTGCTTGTTGGCCCGCTGGCCTGGACAGCACATGCCGAAGGGACTGCTTCGACATTCATCGCCGAGGGCAACCTGTCCATGGACGGCATACTGCGAGTCAAGCAAACCATCACCTTTACCGGCACGGTGCCGGCTGAGCTATCGCAGAAATTCGAGACCCGGCAAGATGCGGTTGGCGACCGTCAATATGTCCAGACGCTTACCGACATCACAGCGACCGTCGCAGGTGCTGCCGTACAGCCCACGATCAACTCTGATGATCGCTTTACGACTGTGACAGTGCCGACCAATGGTTCGACCGAGGTAGTCATGGGCTACACCGTCAGCGGTGCGGTCGTGACGATCGACGGCGGCACCGCGTTGCAGTGGCGCATGCTTCAAGGCCTTAGCGCCTCTGTCGCGGAGTTCAGTGCGACGGTCCAGATTCCGACCCAGTTCAGCTATATCAAGTGCACGGCCGGCAGCCCGAACTCTACGGTGCCCTGCAGCTTTGCGGCCGCCGGTACCGAGGGTGCTCAGATCCCGACGTTCCGCGATGGGCCTCGCGGCGAAGGGGAAGTGGTGGCGATCGACATCGGCTTTCCGCCGGGCAGCGTGGCGGCGAACGAGGTGATCGAGTACCGATGGACACTCGGGCGGGCGTTCTCGGCTGAGCCGCTACCCCTGGCGCTGGCCTTGGGCCTGCTGGCGCTCGGCGGACTTGCGCTGTACGGACTTCATCGGCGGGCCGGAGTAGACATCAGCCCTGAGGGCCAGGTCGGTAAGGTGGGCGAATTCGTACCTACCGGTGCCGGGCAGTCGGAGTTTCGAGTGGTCGACGACGTTCGGCCTGGCCACGTCGGCACGGTGGCCGACGAGCGCGTCGATCCCATTGACGTGACCGCGACGCTAGTTGATCTTGCTGTACGCGGGCACCTGGTGATCATCGAACTGCCCCGGGAGCATGAATTCGCCAGAACAGATTGGGAAATCAAGCGGGGTGGGGCAACCTCAGAGGACTTGCGTCCATTCGAACAGCAATTGCTCGATGGCGTTGCCCCGCCCGGCGGCAGCGTACGGGTGTCGGAACTAGTCAGCCGCGTGCAAGAGTCCATCGGCGAAGTTCAGAACGCGCTTTACGACGAGATGGTCAGCAATGGTTGGTACGAGCGTAGACCCGATGACACGCGGAACCGTTGGACTCAGTTGTCATTGGCTGCGTTGATCATTTCGGTGGTATTAACAGGTGTACTGGCAGCGTTCACAACATTCGGCTTGGTGGGCTTGGCGCTGATTGCGGTATCACTCGGCATGATTTTCGTTGCACAGGAGATGCCGTCCCGAACGGCCAAAGGCGCTGCGTTGCTGGGCGGGTTGGGAGCCTTGCGTTCAGATTTGTTGAGCCACCCGACCAACCAAATACCACCCGGTCAGGAGTTGAGAGAGATCTCCGAAGTGCTGCCGTACGCGATCGTGCTTGGCGGGGTTGACCGTTGGCTAGATGCCATCGTTGCCAGCGATGTTGATGAGCACCCGGACTCTTACGATCTCGCCTGGTATCACGGTCCGGATCACTGGCACCTGAGCGATTTGCCGGATTCCATGAGAAACTTCGTGACCACTGTCTCCGGAAGCCTCACCACTCGCTGACCCCCTTTCAAATGTCTACTCGCGCGGCGCCCCGGGAAGCTGGTGTCGTCGTCGCTCTTCGCGGAACGATGGTCTTCGATTAACCCGCTGCGTCTGCCGGAGTGCGTTCCGCTCATCGTTCCTACGATCACCAGCGGGCGCCTACCGACGCTCGCAGACAGGTCTTCAGCTCATTTCAAGTTCTGCAGCGGGTAACCGTTCTTCGCGCAACCGTCGATGATCAATTTCTTGGCATCGGATGGGGGATTCTTGGGATCGTCGGACTCCAGGAGGCTGATAGCAGCGTCCACCCATCGTTGCGGCTCAGGGTCGAGCTGGCCCGACTCACTGAGCTTTTTCAGTCCGGCCACCGTCACTTTGCTGACTGCAGAGCCACCTCCGACAGCCGCGTCCACGGCAGGGCAGCCGACCTTGTAGACCTCGTCCGCCTGTATTTCTGTCTGAGTACAGGAAGTCAAGCCGGACAGAGCGGTGGAGGCGAGGACGATTGCAACGACGACACGACGCATACACAGAGAGTATGTGGGCGGGACCGATCCCGCGGCGGAATCAGAGGCGTCGGTCGCCTCGCTCATAGTCATCGATAGCCCGGCGCATCTGTCGTAGGGCGGCTTGGATCTCGGCCTCCAACTGCTCTTCAGGTGTCAGATACCGCCGGGCCACTGGCTGCCAATCAGTGAACCATAGATAGATAGTCCAGCTGATGAGGCCGGTGGCGAACAGGATCATGCAGATCGTCGTTACGGTCGTCGGCTCCATGCCTGGGTCCTTCGGCAGCAGTTGTTCTATAGAGCAAGCCCTGGGTAGAGCGGATTGGCATCGAGGAGCTCTGCCGACGTGGCCTTGGTGGCTTCAGCCACGCCGTCGGCAAGCACGTACTTAGCCTTCCCCGGTTGACCGCTGGAAGCAATGACTGGGCTGGTGTTCTTCAGTACATGGACAATCAGCTCAGCAACTTTGTCGAACTCATCGGCACCGAATCCCCGAGTAGTGAGCGCTGGGGTACCGAGTCGTACACCTGAGGTGTACCAGGCGCCGTTGGGATCGACTGGAACCGAATTCCGGTTGGTGACAATGCCCGCGTCCAGCAGTGCGGCTTCAGCCTGGCGGCCCGTCAGCCCGAACGTCGACACGTCGATCAGTACGAGGTGGTTATCGGTTCCGCCGGTCACCAGCTTCGCGCCGCGCCGCAGCAGGCCGTCGGCCAAGGTCTTGGCATTGTCGGCAACCGCCTGTGCGTACGCCTGGAACTCCTGCGTCCGTGCCTCAGCGAGTGCTACGGCTTTGGCTGCTATTACGTGTCCCAGCGGGCCGCCGAGCACCAGCGGGCAGCCGCGGTCAACCGAGTCCGAGTACTCCTTGGTTGCCAGCACCAATCCGCCGCGCGGTCCACGCAGTGACTTGTGGGTGGTGGTTGTGACTAGATGTGCATGTGGTACCGGATCCTCATCGCCGGTAAAGACCTTGCCCGCTACCAGGCCGGCGAAATGGGCCATGTCGACAAGCAGGGTGGCACCAACTTCGTCGGCAATTTCTCGCATGATCGCGAAGTTGATCCTCCGGGGATAGGCCGAGTAGCCGGCGATCAAGATCAGCGGCCGGAACTCCCGCGCTTGGGCCCGTACCGCGTCATAGTCGAGCAGTTGGGTCTCAGGATCGGTGCCGTAAGAGCGCTGGTGGAACATCTTGCCGGAGATGTTCGGCCGAAAGCCGTGAGTGAGATGGCCGCCGGCGTCCAACGACATGCCGAGTGCTCGCTGGTTTCCAAACTTGTGCCGCAGCTCCTCCCACTGCTCCTCGGTCAGGTCATTGACCGTCTTGACCCCGAGGCCTGCGAGCTCTGGCAGCTCAATGCGGTGGGCAAGAATTGCCCAGAAGGCAACCAGATTGGCATCGATTCCAGAGTGCGGCTGTGTGTAGGCGTATTCGGCGCCGAAAAGCTCTCGGGCATGCTCGGCGGCGACCGCCTCTACCGTGTCGATGTTCTGGCAGCCGGCATAAAAGCGATGCCCGATGGTGCCCTCGGCGTACTTGTCCGACAGCCAGCTGCCCATAGTCAGCAGGACTGCTGGCGAGGCGTAGTTCTCCGAAGCGATGAGCTTCAACGAACCGCGCTGGTCGCTCAGCTCGGATCGAATGGCACTGGCAATCCGGGGCTCCACAGTTTCAATGACAGAGAGGGTGGCTTGGTAAGCCTGGGAGGCAGTCCCGGAATAGTGCAAGCCCGGACCTTCGGTCACGCTGGCTTTCGTTTCGGTCTGGGGGGATTGGGTGGCGGACGAGAGCATGTCGGTCACGAGCACTCCTGAGGTGGAACGGGCGCCGCCTACATTAGTCCAGCTCTGCGACACGCTGCCGCGAGATTTCATAGAGTGCGATCCCAGCTGCCACCCCGGCATTGAGGGATTCGACACTCTTGTTCATCGGTATTGACGCAAGAGAGTCACATAGCTCTCGGACTAGGCGCGATAGGCCGGCGCCCTCGCTGCCGACTACCAACACCGTGGGGCCGGAGCCGGCGGCCACATCGGAGATGCTCGTCTTGGCACTGCTGTCCAGGCCGATCAACATCAGTCCTGCTGCGGCGTACGCACGCAGGCTGCGGTTGAGGTTTGTGGCCCGGGCAATCGGTATGTGAGCGGCGGCGCCAGCCGAGGTTTTCCATGCTGCGGCGGTCATGCCGGCCGAGCGGCGCTCCGGGATCAGTACGCCATGTGCGCCGAACGCGGCTGCCGACCGGACGATCGCCCCCAGATTTCGCGGGTCGGTGATTGAGTCCAGCGCCACGATGAGCGCATCATCATTGGAGTCCAAAGCAGCGGCGAGCAGGTCGTCTGGATGGCTGTACTCAAAGGCCGGCAGTTGCAACGCAACACCCTGATGGATAGCACCGCCAGTCAGCCGATCAAGCTCGGCACGGGTTACTTCGAGCAATGCGGTGCCGCGGCTAGCTGCGATCTTGAGGATGTCGCGGAGCCGATCATCGCGTTCGGCGCCGGCTGCGACGTAGGCGTTTCGGACCGAGATCTCGGTCTCCATCGCCTCCAAGACGGCATTGCGACCCACAACCCATTCGGGGCCTGATCCGGGACGCCCAGTCCTGGGTGTCGACGGACGAGCAGGTCTTTGCTGGTTAGCAGCCTTCTTAGCTCGATAGGCGACGTGGTGCGGCCGATCCTCGGCCTTGGGCGTGGGACCCTTGCCCTCCAGTCCTCGCCGCACTCGACCGCCCGAGCCAGCGGTGTTGCCTTTGCCTTTGCGGCGTACCGCGCCCTTGCGCTGGCTGTTGCCTGGCATCAGCGGAGTTTCCAGCGCGGGCCTTGTGGAGTATCGGACACTTCGACGCCCAGATCGGCAAGCGACTCGCGGATGGCGTCAGCGGTCGCGAAGTCCCTGCGCTCCCGTGCCGACTCCCTTTGCTTGAGCAACTCCGCGATCAGACCGTCGACTGCAGCCGCCAATCGTTGATCATCGCGACCGCGCACCCAGGCGGCGTTGTCAGCCTCCAGTCCCAGAATGGTCAGCATGCCGAGGACTTGGGCGAGTTTGTCAGCTGCCGAATCTTGATTTCTCGCGTCCAGAGCCAGGTTGCCCTCGCGAACCGCGTTATGCAGCACCGCCACAGCCGCGGGCGTACCAAGATCATCATTCATGGCCGCGATGAACTCCGCCGGGACTTGTTCAGGCGCCGTGCCGACGACATCGGAGGCGCGCTGGACGAAGTTGTCGATTCGCTCCAATGCGGCTACCGATTCGGCGATCGCTTCGTCGGAATACTCGATTGTGGAACGGTAGTGCGGCTGCAATAAATACAGCCGTACGGCGCGGGCCGGGAACCGCTTGATCACTTCGGAGACCAGAGCGCCGGTGCCCAAAGATTTGCTCATCTTCTCGCCGGCCGCGGTAACCAGCGCATTATGCATCCAGTAGCGGGCGAAGGCTCGACCCGCGGCCCTCGACTGCGCAAGCTCGTTCTCGTGGTGCGGGAAGCGAAGATCAAGTCCACCGCCATGGATGTCGAATTCATCGCCGAGGTACTTGCCCGCCATGGCTGAGCACTCCAGGTGCCAACCCGGTCGGCCGCGCCCCCATGGCGTATCCCAGCTCGCAGTGTACGGTTCGGACTCCTTGTGACCCTTCCAGAGCGCGAAGTCCCGAGGGTCGCGCTTGCCACGAGGACCGGCATCGGCTGCTGGTTCCATCTCGTCGAGCTTCTGCCGAGACAGCGAGCCGTACTCGGGCCACGAGGTTACGTCGAAGTAGACGTCACCAGAGCCGTCTTCTGCCTCGTAGGCGTGCCCGCGCTTGATCAGCTCAGTGATCATTTCGATCATTTCGGGGATGTGCCCAGTGGCCCGGGGTTCGTACGTGGGTGGTAGACAGCCGAGTGCTGCGTATGCGTCGTGCAGCTCTCGCTCGAAGCGGTATGCATGTGCGAACCACGGCACACCCGCCTCGGCCGACTTGATCAAGATCTTGTCGTCGATGTCGGTGATGTTGGCAATTACGGTGACCTGGTAGCCACACCAGGTCAGCCAGCGGCGGAGGACATCGAAGACCACTTCCTTGCGGATGTGGCCTAAGTGTGGGCCGGATTGCACCGTCAGGCCGCAGTGATAAATCGACACTCGGCCGGGCACGACCGGCTGGAAGGGGCGTACTGATTGCGTGGCGGTGTCGTGGAGCCGGAACGTGTCTGACGTCGCGCCCGGCTCTGCCTGCTGCGTCACGAAGCTTGTTTCTCCATCCGTACGGTCATCAGGCGCTGCATGGCTTCAATGCCATCACGTAGCGCCTTGAGATCACGCTTGGACATCATCGCAAGATAGGGCTCGAGGTTGCTACCGATGGAAGCTCGCATCAAAGCCAGTTGCTGATTGCCTTTCTTGGTCAGCTTGATCATCCACGCTCGGGCGTCGCGCGGGTCAGCGGTGCGCTCGACCAGATGCGTGGCCTCAAGACGCTTGACATGGTTTGTGATCGTCGGCTGGGAGCATTTCTCGGCTAAGGCAAGATCGCTGATCCGCGTTGGGCCGTCGTCCTGCAGTCGGGCCAGCAAACGGGCGGCGGCGAGGCTGATGCTGAAGCCGTTGTCCTTGGGAACCCAACGCAGCACGCGTGCTGCGGTGGTGATGAGATCTTCGCCAAGGGCGCTGAGATCTTCGTCCATTTTTGCAGGATATTCCGTTTCGGTCCGTCGCGCGCGATCACCAAACGTATGTCAGCGGAGAATGGCCGCCACTACAAGCTCGGCCGGCTCGGAGTAAGCCTCAGCATCGCTGAGGCCGGTCGCTGCTGCGATCTCGCCACTGGTGATCCGGGGCGGATCTTCGAGGGCACTAACCAGATCCAGCGATTCCTCATCGCTCGCCAACTGGTGAGTAGCCGAGTTGTCAGAATCTGGTTGACATATAGCTCAACCAGGTTCTGACAAGTCGGTGGAAGGGGAGTGGGATGAGGCTGGGCGAAAACGATGTCGTACTGGTGACCGGGGGTGCGTCCGGACTGGGAGCGGCGACGGTACGGCAGGTGGTCGCTCAGGGGGCCTCGGCGTTGATCGTTGATCTTCCCAATTCAGCCGGTTCGGAAATGGCAGCCCAGCTCGGAGAGCGGGTCCGCTTCGCTGCAGCTGACGTACGCGATGGAGATCAAGTTCAGGCGGCGATAGCGGCTGCAACTGAGTTGGGAACTCTGCGGGTTGCCGTCAACTGCGCCGGCGTCGCGACACCGGGACGGGTGATCGGTAAATATGGCGTACTGCCGCTGGAAACCTTCCGGACAGTGATCGACATCAATTTGGTGGGGACATTCAATGTGCTGCGGCTGGCCGCGGTGGCCATGATCAACAACGAGCCGCTCGACGGCGACCGCGGGTTGGTGATCATGACAGCAAGCGTTGCAGCATTCGACGGGCAGATCGGGCAGGCGGCGTACGCGGCAAGTAAAGGTGGCGTAGCCGCTTTGACACTGACTGCGGCCCGAGACCTAGCGGACAAAGCGATCCGGGTCATGACTATCGCGCCCGGCGTCATGGAGACACCGATGATGGCGAGCCTTCCCGAAGAGACCAAGTCGAACTTGGAGGCTTTAGTACCGCACCCACCGCGGCTCGGCCGGCCGGGGGAGTACGCGATGCTGGTTTGGTCGATCATCGAAAACCCGTTGCTTAACGGCGAGATCATTAGGCTCGACGGCGCGCTTCGGATGCCGCCGCGGTAGCTAAAAGCGGTCGCGATCGCTGGCCAGGGTCGCGAGAGCTGGGCAGTTACTTCTTGGCCTTGGCGCGTAGGGCGGCGATATCCAAATAGCCGGCAGCTGCCGGCTCCCCGGCCTCCGAGTCGGGCGCCTCGTCCTCCCAGGGGTCGTAGGGCTGGTCTTGATCATCGTCGATGTAAACCTGCGAGGAGTCATAAGGGTTGGCCAGCAGTCCCGTCGGCT
>DATFBI010000137.1:0-5819 GCA_035253925.1 Propionibacteriaceae bacterium | reverse complement strand
GAGGTGCTCGGTCCGGGCGGTGACGAATGCCTGAGCAAGTTCCGCCCGGCGTTCGGTACTCAGCCGCTGCTGCATGCCAGGCAGCACCTGACTCTCCTCTTCCTCCACGTGATGCTTGACCGCCTCGACCAGCTCGTCGAGTGCCTTCTCGAATTCGGCCGACTCGAAGTCCATGGCAGTCATCTCTTCGAGCATGTGCTCAGCCTCGGCATGCTCATCCTGACTGTGGGCAACTTCCTCGGTTTCCCCGGCCTCTTCCTTGGCAACCGGATAGACCTCTGACTCCTCCGCGCGAGTGCGCGATCAGCAGGGCACAGACAACTGGAAAGTTCAAGCCCCGGATCGCCGGCTGCTTCTTCAACAGATCAAACAACCGCTCGACCTCGCGATGATCGTTCTTGATCAACTCGACAACATCTGCAGGCACGCTTCCCCCTCCTGAGTTCAGTTCATCCGACCCATTAGCCATCTCGACCGCGATCGAAACCACTACACCGCAACGTGAGCCGATGGCCGTTTGTGATCGAACAGGGTCAGTCGGCGACCAGCAGCGCCTGCGGAGCCGCCGCCTTGAGCCTGGTGGTCAGCCACTGCTGTTGCACCTCCGTCTGCCCGGCACACTCTTCAATGGTGCGAATGAGCTCTTGGTCACGCGCGCCCTTGGCAGCCTGGCCCACCAATATCCAGGCCATGTCCAGATAGCTCGCCAACAGATAAAGATCATGAAGGTCCCGCAGCAGTCCTAATCCACCGCTACGGGTTTTAGCAAGCCCTTCGGCATGCAGTCGTTCGGGCTCACCGGACGGATGCGATCCGTAGAGGAAGTGAAGGGTAGAGCGAATCAGTTCGTTAACGGCAGGTAGCGCACCATCAGTACGCCGTCAATGGCTGCAATCGCCTTGATCACCGAATCCGACACCTCGCTGTCCACGTCAACCAGCGTGTACGCCAGGTCCTTCCTGGACTTGTTGGTCATAGTCGCGATATTGAGACCTGCCATCGCCATCTCATGGGAGATCCCACCGACCATATTCGGCACGTTTGCATTGGCAATCGCTACCCGGAACCGAGATTCCCTGGGCAAGATCACATCGGGAAAGTTGACCGAGTTCCGGATCGTTCCATCGATCAGATAGTCGCGTACCTGATCGGCGACCATCACTGCGCAGTTCTCCTCGGCCTCGCGCGTTGAGGCACCTAGGTGTGGCAACAAGATCACTCTGGGCTGCTTGGCTAGCTGCGGATCAGGGAAGTCGCAGACATACCTCGACAGCTGACCAGACTCCAACGCTTCCACGATCGCGGCCTCCTCGACCACGCCGCCACGGGAGAAGTTGAGCACCACCGAACCATGCTTCATCTGCGCAATGCCGCCAGCATCGATCATGCCGCGCGTCGCATCGACGAGCGGTACATGCAGGCTCAGGAAGTTGCTGTGCTTGAGAACCTCGCTCAAGCTGTGCGCCTTCTTGACCGTCGCGGGCAGACTCCAGGCCGAGTCCACTGTGATCTCCGGGTCGTATCCGATCACATGCATGCCGAGCTTGATCGCGGCATCGGCAACCAGACAGCCGATCTTGCCCAGACCTACAACGCCGAGTGTGTGATTCGCCAGCTCGTAACCAGCGAACGACTTCTTGCCGGCCTCGATCTTGCTCTCAAGCTCTGAGTCGTCCGGGTCCAGAGAATCGAGATACTTCAGCGCATCATCGATGTTGCGGGCAGCCAACAGCATGCCGGCCACGACCAGCTCCTTGACCGCATTGGCGTTGGCGCCCGGCGCATTGAACACCGGTATGCCGCGCGCCGACATTGCTGGCACCGGGATGTTGTTGGTGCCTGACCCGGCACGGCCGACCGCCAGCAGCGCCTCCGGAATCTGCATGTCATGCAAGTCGGCGGAACGAACCAAGATCGCATGTGGATCGTCCACATCGGCCGATACCGCAAACCGATCCCAGGGCAGCCGTTTGAGCCCCCCGGCAGAGATGTGGTTGAGGACTCGTACTCGATACTTCTCAGTCACTGCAGCTCTCAGCCCTTTCTTGCGGCGAAGTCGGCCATGTAATCCAGCAACGCTTGTACACCTTCGATAGGCATCGCGTTGTAAAGCGAGGCCCGCATGCCACCGACCGAGCGGTGCCCCTTCAGCTCAACAAGATCATTCTTTGCCGCGCCGGCGACGAAGTCGGCTTCTAGTCCGGGATCGGCCAGCCGGAACGGCACGTTCATCCGCGACCGGTCGGCTACCTCAACCGGGTTGAAGTAAAAGTCGGAGCTGTCGATGAAGTCGTACAGCAGCTTGGCCTTGGCGATATTGCGTTCCTCGGCGGCAGCGAGCCCGCCGTTCTCCAGCAGCCATTGGAACACCAGTCCCGCGACATAGACCGAGAACGTAGGTGGCGTGTTGTACATGGAGCGCGCCTTGGCATGGGTGGCGTAATCCAGCATCGCCGGTGGCGCTGGCTCGCCAATCCCGACGAGGTCCTGGCGTACGATCACCAGCGCCAGCCCGGCCGGTCCAATGTTCTTCTGTGCCCCGGCATAGATCAGCCCGAGACGGCTGACATCCAGCGGCCGGGACAGCAGATTCGACGACATGTCACTCACCAGGGGCACGTCGCCGACATCAGGTATCCAGCCGTATTCGACGCCACCAATTGTCTCGTTGGCGGTGTAGTGCAGGTACGCCGCGTTCTCGCTCAGCCGCCACTCGGACCGCGGAGGCACGTAGGTGAACGAGCGGTCCTCCGCGCTGGCGGCGACATTGACGTCCGCCAAGCTTTTGGCCGCGTTGATGGCCTTCTTCGCCCATTCGCCGGTATGGATATAGTCTGCGACGTTCCGGCCCTGGATTAGGTTCATCGGAATCATCTCGAACTGCAGCGAGGCTCCGCCCTGCAAGAACAGCACCTGATGGCTGTCGGGCACCTCGAGCAGGGTGCGCAGATCCGCCTCCGCCTGCTCGGCAATAGAGATGAAGTTCTTGCCTCGGTGGCTCATCTCCATGACCGACTGGCCGGAGCCGTGCCAATCGAGCATCTCATCGGCCGCCTGGAGCAGCACTTCCTCAGGAAGCGTGCCCGGGCCGGCGCTGAAGTTGAAGACGCGTGTCATGAGCTTCGATCCTGACTTGTCGGGTTGTTATGGGACAGCGGCCAACCGAGGAGACTACCTGGTAGCTGTAATCGGCTGGGCACTTTCTCGCAGGCGGGTACACCATGATGAAGCGCTGTCGCAGACGCGTGACAGTGATTGCGCTCGCCCTGGCCCTGGCAACCTTGACGATCAGGCCCGCCACAGCTGAGCCGGCCACCAGCGTGTCGTATCCGCCCGTTACATCCGCTACCCGGCTGACTGGGTACGCGTTCGACACCTGCGCGGCGCCGCCATTGACGACCATGCAGACCTGGAAGATCTCTTCGCACTACCAAGGCGTCGGCGCTTACATCGGCGGCGTGAGTCGAAGCTGTGCCCAGCCCAATCTCACCGCGGCCTGGGTTACGGCGGTGTCGCTGCAGGGCTGGCGAATCATTCCGATATATGTGGGCCACCAGGCTCCGTGCATTCGCCGGTCATCGGCAGCCCGGTTCACTAGCGGCACGGCAGACATCCTCGGAACCGCGGATGCTGCGGATGCTGTCTCGCAGGCTCAGGCGCTGGGGATATTGCCAGGCAGCGCGATCTATGGCGACATGGAGCACTACTCCGCGAGTGATGCGGAGTGCCGCGCGGCTGTACTGGCCTACGTATCGGCCTGGACTAAGGAGCTGCATCGGCTGGGCTACCTGGCCGGCATGTACGCCCACATCGCGTCTGGTGCAAAACACCTATCCGAGGCATACATTTCGACCGTCTACGCTCGCCCAGACGCGCTGTGGATTGCCCGCTGGGACAACAATTCGACACTTATCGGTTGGGCCGGCGTTCCCGATGCACTCTGGTCCAATCATCAGCGGGGCAAGCAATACCGCGGCGACCATAATGAGACCTACGGCGGCATCAAGATCAGTATTGACAGCGACCACTTCGATGCACCAGTGGCGACCGTCGGCTACGCGTACCAGATCACAAGTTCGGCCAACCTCAACGGCCGCAGCGGCCCGAGGACTTCAACTGCGATCGTGCAGGCATACCCACCTGGCGCGACGGTGGCGGTCGTCTGCCAGACCACCGGAACCAAGATCGAAACCAGTTCAGTGTGGAACAAGCTGGCCGATGGCAACTACGTCAGCGACTTTTACCTCAGCACACCGTCCAACACCAGCTACAGCGAGCCACTGCCGCGCTGCAGCTATCCGTTTCAGGTAACCATTCCGATACTGAACAAGCGCACTGGTCCGGGCCCCAGCCATGCCATTACGGGCACGCTTCGCGGCGGCGCACTTGGCTGGGTCACCTGCCAACGTTCAGGGTCGACAGTAGGCACTTCGGCGGTATGGGACCGGCTGGATGACGGGACATACGTGTCTGATTATTATCTGGCGACGCCGAGCAAGACCTCCTCCAGCCCGCCACTACCCAGCTGTTGAGTTGGATGCGCACTGCGCCCTTCGACAAGCTCGGGGCGGCGCTCTGTCGGTGCGCGGCACGGAAACACTGGACGCTTAATCGAATTTGTGTTTGAATAACTACCAATGCGATGGGCTGGGCAGGAAATCTCCAACCAGGCAGGCGATCCGGCGGCGCTACCGGGCCTGGATCGGCTGCAGAACCTCGTGCGGTCGGTCCGCACACCTGAGTTCGCCGGCATCACTTTCCATGAGGTGTTGGCGAAGTCGGCGCTCAATCATGTACCGAAGGCAGCGGGCCTTCCGTTCAACTGGACGGTCAACCCATATCGAGGTTGCAGTCACGGCTGCGTGTACTGCTTCGCCAGAAACACCCACACCTATCTCGATCTCGACGCGGGCGACGACTTCGATCGTCAGATCATTGTCAAGATCAATATCGGTGATGTGCTGGCGCGTGAGCTGCGCCGGTCGACTTGGACTCATGAACCGGTAGCGCTCGGGACCAACACAGACCCCTATCAGCGCGCTGAGGGCCGCTATCGCTTGATGCCGCAGATTATTGCCGCGCTGACCGGATCTGGTACGCCGTTTTCGATCTTGACCAAAGGCACCACGGCGCGCCGAGATCTGCCGCTGCTGGCGGTCGCGAGCCGGGCGGTATCGGTCAGTATGGGAGTGTCCATTGCGCTCACCGATGAGACCATCCACGCTGCCCTCGAGCCCGGTACGCCGACGCCCAAGGCGAGGCTGGAGCTGGTTCGGGCCATCGTCGAGGCAGGTCTGCCTTGTCAGGTGCTGGTCGCGCCGATCTTGCCCATGATCACCGACAGCGATGAGCAACTTGATCATGTTCTAAGTGAGATCGCTGCTGCCGGTGCCACCGGTGCAACCGTGTTCGCCTTGCACCTGCGGCCCGGCGCCCGAGAGTGGTTTATGCGCTACTTGGGCGACCACCACCCGCAGCTGGTCGAGGCCTACGGCGAGCTCTATTGCAAGGGCTCCTATGTCACCCGCTCGTACGCAACCGACCTGGCTCGCCGATCTTCGGTGCTACTGCGTAAGCACGGCCTTGATCGCAAGGACAGCATGCTGCGCATGCCAGACACCCGTACGGCTGCCATCCCGCCACATCTGGCGCTGGCCGAACCCAGCCTCTTCTGAGGGTGGCCCTGCCCAGACTTATGAAAGGGCCCGCGCATCACCGCAGGTTCCGGAAGAAAGTCCGGAGATCATCAACCAATAGCCCAGGCTCTTCCATGGCTGCAAAGTGCCCGCCCTCGGAGTGCTCGTTCCAGTAGGTCATCT
>DATFBI010000136.1:0-9397 GCA_035253925.1 Propionibacteriaceae bacterium | reverse complement strand
TTGATCCCCTTACCTCCGAACCCCGGTCTGCCTCCGCCGTGTCCACCGAATGGTGCCTTCTGACACAGCGTCTGCAAGTTCCACTGTCATACGGATGGGCCTGAGCCGCAATACCGGCGGCTGTTGGAGCGCTGGAAGCTATTGACTCCGCTGAGAGCTGTTTCCCCTAGTGGTGGGCTCCTTAAAAGCACAACCTATGGCTGCTCCAACACTGAAGATCTGCCGAGGATAGAGCAGCAGCGAGAAAGTGCGTCGGTGATCGCCCGCGAAACCCGTTGGGATCGGCTGATCAAGTCATTGGCGCCTGACCCAGTGATGATCAACAGTTTCCCGCGAATGAGCTTGATGACGAGGTTCATGGAACTGACCGGTCAGCAGCGGGCATGGATTCGGTTGCCGGGGCATCCTGCGGTGCTGAGGACGCGTTGAGCGCTCCGCGACCGCGTAGCCGCACAGCGAGAACTGATCCAGGCCATGATCATTTAGCGACATTTGGCGGGGCGGGATCTCGGGTCAGCTTCAATTCCAGGCGATGGACACAACATCGACCTCGCCGGAAACGCCTTTGAGGCTCACCGGGCGCGGTTCGCTCGTTGGTTGCCGCCCAGCGAGCGTGGTTGTCGCTGCCGAGGCAAGGATCTCTCCGCCACCGGCGAGCGCCGCAATCCGTGCCGCGACGTGGACCTCTTTGCCGCTGTAGTCCGAGCCGCGCCGAGTCGCTACCGCCGAGTGCACGCCGATGCGCACCGCGGGGGCGAATCCGTGCGTACGGCGGTGCTCGGCAAGCGCGCGTTGCACGGCAGCGGCGCACGTGATGGCTACGGAGGCCGAGTCGAATGCCACAAAGAATCCGTCGCCCGTGGAGTTCACTACCTCACCTCCGTGGTCGACGAACACCGTGCGCAGGGTGTCATCGTGCCAGCGAAGGAGGTGCTCCCAGGCCTCGTCACCAATGGCTGCGGCGATGTTCGTCGAAGCAACGATGTCGGTAAACATGAACGTCTTGTGGGCGATGCTCGGGGTCGCCATCCGCTCAGTGGCGGCCCGAATGGCGTCGGCCGCCGCAGCCTCGTCCCGGACGGTTCCCAGGCGATGAAACTCTTCTCTCGCTGCTCCGAGCTCCAGATCCGCCTCGTCATCTCGTCCGAGCTGCTGCAGCGCCAAGGCCAGGAGCGCGCGGTTCCGGGCGACCTCGTACGGCGCGCCTACCTCCCGCCAATGCTCAATACCGCTCTGCAGCTCCCGTCTCGCCCCCTCGGCATCGCCTTCGGCCAAGAGCACCCGCCCCCAGCTGTCGTGTTCCCTCGCTCGTAGCGCCGGCGAGTCGTGCAGCGCGCTGATCGCGCCGAGCTGTTCGGCCGAGGCTCGGGCGGTCGCCGGATCACCGGCGGCGATCGCGATCTCGACCTGCGCGGGCAGCATGCGAGCGCGAGCCCATTGATCACTGGTCTCTGCAACCGCCGAGCGAATCGCTCCGTATGCCGCGGCGACCTTGCCCTCAGAAAGCCGCATCAGAGCAAGAGCCGGCTGCGGGATCCTGCCGAGCGCATGGGCCTGCCGCAGGGCGCCCTCCGCACCTTTGAGATCACCCAGGCGGTAGCGGATCTCGCCGAGCGCGTAGAACCCGTCGGCCAGCGGCGACGTCGCCTCGTACGCGGCGAGTTCCACGGTGGCCTGCCGTAGCTCCTGTTCCGCTCGGTCCAGCGCGCCCTGCAAGGCAACAATCTCCGCCCGGTGGACCCGACAGATGCCCGGAAAACCGTTGATGGACTGGCGCTCGCACCACCGGCGGGTGGCTTCGGTCCATTCACTGGCCCGCTGGTAGTCAGTCGTGTCGTGGCAGCAGGCAATCATGGCGCAGTACGCCACGCCGGCCATGAACGGCTTCAACTCACCGTTCAGGGCGGCGATGGTGGCCTCCTCCATCAGTGGAAACCCCTCGTCGGTGCGTCCTGCGGCGATCAGGAGCCGTCCTTGCTGTAACAGTCCCCACGCCCTGATGTCCGCGTCCTCGAATCGAGTGCCGAGCGCGACGGCCCGTCCTGCGAGCTTGATGGCTGACTCGATGTCACCGGCGTGCTCAGCAGCAAGGCTTTTGAGGAAGGCCTGGTATCCATGGGCGAAACCTTCCGGCTCACCCTGCAAGAGCCGATCGCCACGGGCGGTCCATGCGGAAGCAATCGAGAACTTCCGCTTGCTGTGGTATTCGCGGCTGACTTGGAAGGCGATTGCGGCGGCTTGAACATTGTTGCCGTCTCCGATGCATGCCTTGAACGCACGCTCCCTCGCCTCCACTGCCAAATCGGGCTGGGCGGTGAACCAGGCCGCTTGAGCAAACGCCTCAAGGTCCAATGCGCCGAGTCCTCCCTCGCGGTCGGCCCGAGCCAGGAGGTCGAAGGCCTCCTGCCAGCGGTGACCCTCGAGCGCGTCACGAGCCGCTGCCAGGTCGGCGGCGTCGTCGAGCGCTTCGATCTCCATCGAGCCGAATTCTCGCATTCGCGGGGGAGTGGTCGGCATCGGTGTCATCGTGGCCCGAAATCGGTTAGGCAGGCGAAATCGGTCAGGCAGGCGGGATGTAGACCCGGAAACGGCGCGCCAGCTCGGGTACGGGTATCTGCTGCCATGAAGCTATGTAACTGTCAGGCGGAGGAGGCGCAGACAGGAGAGCAAGCACGAATACCCCTTCTGCTCTGGCTTGAGTCACGCGTCTGGGTTGACGTTTCGGCGTTCCCAGTCCCTGAGCGCGGCAGCCGAGATAGAAAGCCAATGGGCTTGGCGGGTTGGCGATGACCAGACACCTTTGTTCGTTAACGAGCGGCTGGAGTGCGGGCACGGCCTGGACCTGGGCTGAGTGCCACCGCCACATTGCATCCATCTGACGCTCAGCCAGGAACAGCATTGGGGCGACATGGCCGGCAAGTGCCGCCACGACGATGACGGCCGTCGTTTTGCGCCACCGTCTCATTGCGTAAACGAGCGCGAACGCCACAGCTAGGGAGAGCAGCGCAAACGCCGGCAACAGGAAGCGCAGGGTCGTAAAGCCTGGGAGCAGCAGATAGAAGGCGGCGATTAGGCCAGCTGGTAGGCAGACGAGCATCATCTCGGGGAGTCGACCCTCTGACACCGACCAGACAACGCCGAGCGCTGCGATCACGAGCACGCCGACAAGCCAAGTCATCAGGGTTAAAGGCACCGGCCCAGCGTCGCCATACGTGCCTCCGCGGCAGCAGTACCAAGGCGAGCCGTCAAGCATCCGAGGGAAGATAAGCAGGTTTGAAGAACTCAAATCCAGCCCGGCGGGCCCGCTGGTCTCCGCCGCGCGGAACCTTTCGATTGGACCACCAAACCGCACATATCCCTCAATGAGCCACGGAAGCCAGCCGATTAGTTCGCCGATCACCACGGCCCCCAGTACCTCGAGGCGGCGCAGGCGTGCCACAACGAGCGCTATCGCAAACAGCGGGGCCATCACGAGCACGCTGTCAGTTGGTCGAACGAGGGCGACGAAGCAGGCGGCAGCAGCGGTCAGAGCCAGACGCCACCACACCGGGCTATGAACCGCGCGCAGGAACATGCCCGTGACTGCTACCGCACCAAGCCCGACGTACAGGTTGGGCATGACTAGCGATCCGAAAACAGCCGTGAACCAGATGGTGGAGAAGAAGAGCGCCGCTGCCGGCGCAACAGCAGGACGGAGCACCCGAAGCCAGGGCCAGAAGGCAGCAATCAGAACTGCACTTGACAGGAAGCCGAAATAGAGCCGGTAAATCGTCAAACCGGGTGAGAACACCGCAACGGGAGCCGCGAGCACCGGCATTCCCCACGCTCTCGGCTGTGTCCAGTACAGCTCCGGGACCCTTGGGTCCGCTTTCGCGAGATAGTTTGACTCATCCTGAGAAAGCCCGAACGGATGCCGCACGATAACAAGCTGCACTACGAGGAACATCAGCCCGACAAGCACTAATGCCATCTCGCATTGGCGGAGTGATAACCCAGCAGCTCGGTGCGTTTGTGGCTCCGTTGAAGCTTGTGTCACAGCTGTAGCACCACGGCTCTCGTCGCGATTCGGCCGCCCCCGATAGCCGGGAATAGTTCGGATCGACGCTACCAAAATCGAGTTCCTGGGCTTCTATTATCCGGTGATGGGATCGACGCCGGTTCTTGCGACGAAGCTGTTCGTGCCGGCCCGGCGACCGCAGCTGGTCGCTCGCCCCAGGATCGCCGAGCGACTCGACACCACTCTCGATGCAGGCCATCGGCTGACTCTTGTGTCCGCACCGGCTGGCTTCGGCAAGACGACCTTGCTCAGTGACTGGCTCGCCGACCTTGATCAGCGTGGGAGGCGCACGCGGGTCGGGTGGCTCTCCCTCGATGATGGCGACAACGACTTGACGCGGTTTATGGCATACCTGGTGGCCGCCTTTCGGAGCGCCGATCTGGATGTCGATCCGGCAATCCTCAAGTCGTTGCCCACCGTCTCGGTGGCCGCTGCCCTGACGCCGCTGGTGAACGATGTCGTACGAGCCGGTGAAAACGAGCCCGGGAAGCAGTGGATTGTGGTGTTCGACGACTACCACGTGATCACAGCGTCTGAGGTCCATGAGGCGGTGACCTTCCTGCTCGACCACCTTCCGGATCATCTGCATCTAGTGATGGCCACGCGTTCCGATCCGGCGTTGCCTCTGGCCCGGTTGCGGAGTCGCGGGCAGTTGAGTGAGCTGCGCGCCGCAGAACTCCGGTTCACTCCAGCTGAGGCGGGGGAGTTCCTCACTCGGGTGATGGGGCTCGAGCTCACTGCCGCTGACGTGGACGCGCTGGAGGACCGCACGGAGGGTTGGATCGCCGGCCTGCAGCTCGCCGCGCTTTCCCTGCGCGGCATCGCAGACCGTGACGAGGTCGCTGGCTTTATCCGGGCGTTCACCGGTAGCAACCGGTTCGTCATTGACTACCTGGCCGACGAGGTTCTTGCCCGGCAACCTCCACAAGTTCGCAACTTCTTGCACCGCACTGCCGTGCTCGACCGGCTTAACGGCCCGCTCTGTGACGTCGTCACCGGAGGCACCGACAGCACGCGGACCTTGGAGGCCCTGGAGCATGAGAACCTCTTCGTTGTCCCGCTCGACACAGAGCGGTCCTGGTTTCGCTATCACCACCTGTTCGCCGACGTGCTCCACGCACGTTTGCTCGCCGAGCACCCCGAACTGGTGCCGCAGCTGCATCAGCGGGCCAGCACCTGGTTCGCCGCTCACGGCCTTGTCGCGGACGCGGTCCGGCATGCGGTCGCCGCCGAGGACTTCGATCGAGCGGCTTTTCTGATGGAGGAAGCGCTGCCGGAGGTGCGCCGCGCTAGGCAAGACGGCCTGCTGATGGCCTGGATGCGGTCGTTGCCGGAGCCGGTGGTGCGCCGAAGCCCAGTCCTCAGTATCGTGTCCAGCTGGTCGCGACTGATGTCCGGTGACATCGAAGCGGCCGAATCGCGACTCGACGACGCTGAAGCGGCGCTGGCCGCCGGCGCCCAGGACCCGGACCTCGCGGCGACGTGGGCGGACACCGAAGATCTGCATACCGCGGCGGCGACGGTCCCGGTCTACCGCGCGGCGCTGGCCCAGGCACGCGGCGATGTCGCGGGCACCGTACGCCATGCACGGCAGGTCCTCGATCTGGCCGGACCAGATGATCACTTCCAGCGCGGCGCGGCCAGCGGCTACCTGGGCCTGGCGGCATGGGCGTCGGGGAACGTCCAGGAGGCAAGGTCCACATTCTCCGATGCGGTTCGCAGTCTGCACGCCGCTGGCAACTTCGTCGACGAGCTGGACATGACGATCGTGCTCGCTGACATGTGGGTCGCCTCGGGCCGGCCGGGTCGTGCCCGCAGGCTCTACGAGCAGGCACTGCAGACCGCCACCGCAGGCGCCCCGCCGTACCCTCGGACAACGGCCGATCTGCACGTCGGTCTGGCCGAGCTCGACGGTGAGCTGGACGACCTGACAAGTGCTGAGGCACACCTTGAGACGGCCCGAGTACTGGGGGAGCGGGCCTCCATCACCGAGAACCAACACCGCTGGTACGTCGCCATGGCACAGGTACGCGCCGCCAGCGGCGACTACGACACCGCGACGCGCCTGCTCGACCAGGCCGAGGGGCTTTACCGGCACGGCTTCTATCCCAACGTCCGGCCGATCCCGGCGCTGAAGGCCCGCGTCCAGATTGCTGCAGGCGACCTGTCATCGGCGGCTGGATGGGCTGAGGATCGAGCGGTCAGTGTCGACGACGAGCCAGACTACTTACACGAATACGAGCACCTCACTCTGGTACGACTACGGCTCGCTCAGCACTGGGCGGGTCAGCAGATCGACGCTGCGGTGTCCGGTCTTCTCGACCGGCTGCACGCCGCAGCGGCCGCCAATGAACGGGACGGCAGCGTGGTAGAAATTCGGGTGCTGCAGGCCCTGGCCCACTATGCCCGCGGTGGCGTCCAACAGGCCCTCGCCGCGCTCAGCCGGAGCTTTGCCGGCACGCCCGAGCCGGAGGGCTACGTACGGCTATACCTGGACGAGGGTGACCCGCTGCTGGCCCTACTGCGCCACGCTGCCAGTGTCGATGATCCCGCGTTGCAGACGCGGGCCCGACGACTCCTCGAGCGCGTTACAACCCCTGTCGAGGCCTCGGCCGAGCCGCAGCAAACTCAAGGCGGCACGTTGAGCGACCGTGAACTGCAGGTGCTCCGGCTTCTTGACAGCGATCTCACTGGACCAGAGATCGCTCGCGAGCTTTACGTCACGCTCAACACGCTGCGCACCCACACCAAGCGCATCTTCACCAAGCTCGACGTGACCACCCGTGCAGCGGCGGTGCGCCGCGCCCACGAACGAGGACTCCTCTAGTCGCTGAGTAAGGGGACGACCCCCTGAACCTCCGCCGATGTCCGCCTGTCACATCGTCATTCACATCATGTGGTGACGCGCAGTCACCCCTCCGCTTCCTACGTTGTAGGCATCCCTGCGGCGACCGCCACGGACCAACCCGACAGGAAGTGGACATGACCATCACACACACCACGCTCTTCAGGGCGGCAGCCGCGGCAGCCGTCGCAGCCGGACTGATCTTCATCGGTGTTCAGATCAACCATCCTCCCGCCGAGGTCAGCTCCGTCACCACGACCGAGTGGGTGGTGCGCAACTCCTTGAAGGTTCTGATGGCCGCCTTAGCGCTGGCCGGCATCACCGGCATGTATCTCCGCCAGGTGAAGCAGAGCGGCGTGCTCGGCCTGCTCGGGTACGTCGTCCTCAGCGTCGGCTACCTCCTCATTCTGAGCACCGCCTTCGTCCCCGCGTACATCCTCCCGTCCCTGGCCGACACCGACCCCGGCTACGTCAACGACGTCCTCGTCGCGTCGAGCAATGGCACCGCCCAAGGTGACATCGGGCCGCTGGGAATGGTCCTCCGGGTGCAGGGCATCGCTTACCTGGCCGGCGGACTGATCTTCGGCATCGCGCTGTTCCGGGCCCGCGTTCTCGCCCGCTGGGCCGCCGTGCTGCTCGCCGTCGGTGGCCTGGTCAGCGTTGCGCTCGCGGTGATGCCGGACGCCTTCTACCGGTTCCTGGCCGTCCCGAACGGCATCGCCATGATCGCTCTCGGCTACTCGCTGTGGCGTAATGCGCGCACCGATACCGCGTCATTGCCTACTCCGGTCGACGGTTCGCGCATGGGCACCCCGGCGGGTGCCGAATGACCCGGCACACCGTCCCGCACACCCGTACGGCAGCGCAACAATGAACCACTATCCCGGGCCGCAGGGGCCCGCCCACTACGAAGTTCGTATCGAGGGGCACCTTGATGAGTACTGGTCGGCCTGGTTCGGCGGACTGACTCTCATCCGCGAAGATGATGGCACCACAACCCTGCGGGGCGCAGTCGCCGACCAGGCCGAGTTGCACGGCCTGCTCGCCAAAGTGCGCGATCTCGGCACCACCTTGATCTCGGTCAAGATCATCAACGCCCCGTGCCGGGACGTCACGGTCGAACTACCACATCATGAACCCAAGAGAACGTCATGAGCACTGCCCGCAGCGTCGATACGACGAGGCAATACCTAGCTGTTCGCCCATGCAAGGTCAGGTCCGTGCGGATCAGATGCGGGTGAGCAGGTAGGCCGCCCAACTCCCTGGCCACCAGGGGAGACCGGTCTCCCCTGTGATCTGTCTGATCTCGAACGCGCCTCCAAACCAGTGATCAACCTCACCTGGATTTACCGCGAGATTGCCTATGGGCAAGATCGCGAGTGCCGCCCGTTCCCACGTCTTGACCTCATATTCGAAGCACCACAGCAGGAATTTGGCTCCCGGTTTTGCCAGCGGGATGACTTGATCAACATAGGCGGCACGATCCTTGACGCTCAGGTCGTCGAATGTGCCGTAGTCCACGATCAGGTCGAACTCGCCGGTGACATGTGTGAGGCGAGTCAGGTCGTCGACCAAGAACTCGACGTCAGTGCCGGCCTCACGGGCCTTGGCCTTCGCCTTGTTGATCGCGGCGCGCGAGAAGTCAATGCCGGTGACCTGGAAACCGTGCTGTGCAAGGAAGATCGCGTTGTCGCCTTCGCCGCAACCGAGGTCAATAGCCCGACTGGGCAGCAGTTCACCTGATTCGAAAAGCTTGACCAGTTCCGATTGCGCCTGCCCGGCCCAGGGTGATTGGTCGACCCAGGTCGGAGTCCCGAAGCGGTACCACAAGTCATAGAACAATTTCATCGATGGCTTCCTTTCGCCGCGTGCTCGTTCTCAGACCGGCTCGAACGTGGCAAGCAGAGCTTGTAGTGCCGCCTGGTCGGGCCCGACGAACGGCGCTGTCTGTGGCGCCAGCAGTACCGTCTCGAAAAGCCGATCGTCCGGCTGTGGTACCGGCGGCAGGTGGCTGCTGAAAACCGCGGATGCTTCCAATGCGCGGAGAGGATCGATTGTGCTGCGAAACCTGGCCGGGTCGACGTTGTGCACCCATGGGCTATCGATAGAGGCCCAGAGGAGTTGAAGGTCGCGAACGTCGTCGCCGACCGCCCGTACGTCGGAGGAGGTGGCCAGCTCAAGCGACGGCATAGGTGCCCCGAAGCAGTCTGAGCTGAATAACGCGCCGGTCCGGTCGTCGAGGAAGCCGGTGGTCGAGGGACTGTCGAACAGCGGTGGTCGGAAGCAGTGCAGCCGACGATCACCGACGTCGAGTGCCTCTCCCGGATTGAGCAGGAAGAGCCGGTCAAGTGGCATAGTCCACTCGGTGGACATGATTCCGAGGCCGAGGAACGTGGTGACGAGGCGGGCTTGTGGCGCGGCTTGCAGAAGCTTCCACAATCCGCCGGTGTGGTCACGGTCCGGATGCGTAATCCATATCCACCGGACGTCGGCTG
>DATFBI010000135.1:0-4333 GCA_035253925.1 Propionibacteriaceae bacterium | reverse complement strand
GACGTCGGCCTGTCCGCCGAGTGTTGATCCTCCTTGTCGCCGCGGTCTTGGTGAGTGTGCTCGCTGCTGTCACCATGATCGGCTTGGCGGGGCTCAGCGGGTCGCTTGCCTGGTCAGTGGCTGGCGGAGTCTTGGCCGCGGTGCTGGCCTCCTGGCTGCTCGGGATTCTCATCTGGCGTCGTGACGCCGCCCATGCCTCGCGGCTCCGTCGCCTCGTCTTTGGCCCGCTCATCGTCCTCGGCTGCGCGGCCCTGCTCAGCCTGAGCTGGCTTTACCCCGGCACCGGGAGTGTGCGTCCGGACCCCATCGCGGGGATGGAGTGGCTTAACCGGCCCGACGGAACGCGACTGGCACTGCATGTAACGCGCGCTGCCGCCGCGACGCAGCCGCCGATCATCTTCGTACATGGCGGGCCTGGAGTAGCCGACATGGCGCATGATGCGCCCGCCTTCGCCGCCCTGGCCACCGATCGGGATGTCCATGTCTACGACCGAGTCGGAACCGGCGCCTCCAGCCGTCTCGCCGATCCCACCGGCTACACCACTGCCAGGACAGTGGAGGATCTGGAGGCGGTGCGCGCTCACACTGGCGCGCCCCAGGTCGTACTCCTTGGACATTCATGGGGCGCTCGAATCGCTGTCAGCTACGCCCAGGAACATCGTGATCATGTCGCGGCACTCGTGCTAATTGCGCCTGGGGAGCTTCCACTGGAGGGTGCAAATGTCCCGCCGGGCGACCTAACAACCCGCCTCGATAACCCGGAACTGGTCAAGGAATACCTTCGGCTACTTGAGCCGCGGAATCTCTTCGCGTACGCGCTGACGAATGCCGATCCCCGGTTGGCGCATAGCGTGGCCGGAGATCAGGAGATGGATCGGCGCTTCTCTGTGATCTATCGCGAATCGACGCCTGCCCTGTTCTGCGACAAGCGCCTCACAGACCGTGTCGGCACTACCGGAGTTGGCTACTACGCCCATTACATTCCGCAACTGCATCCGGATCCCGCCGACGTACCGCTGCACCTTGATCAGCTCGCCATGATCAAGGTTCCAGTGCTGGTGATCAAGCCGGCATGCGATTACCTGCCTTGGTCTGATGTCGTCGGCTACCGTCGGGTGTTTCCCCAGACGCAATTGGTGATGATCCCTGATGCCGGCCATGTCGCCTACCTGGAGCAACCCGTCCTGTACATCGACCTTGTGCATGCCTTCCTGACCGGCCAGCAGCTGCCGCTGCCCGTGATCGAGGAAACCACGGTCCCCGACGGTTACCGTGGCACTAGGTGACGCGCCTATATCCGGCAAGTGGTCAAGTACGACACCTCCGCTCGCCGGAGACCTGTCGGCTCTGACCACTTTCCGGGGTTACCAAGCCCGGAATGCGGTGTCAGGATCAGCAGCCTGGAATGCGCCGGATCACAAAACCGCGCTGCTGCAGGATGCTGATGATCTTGGGCAGTGCTGCCACGGTCTGAGAGCGGTCGCCGCCGCCGTCATGCATGAGCACGATGCTGCCTGCCTGAACCGCCGGGCCGGTGGCTCGTGTGACGATCTGGCTGGTACCAGGCCGGTTCCAGTCCAGGGTGTCGTTCGTCCACAGCACCTCACGCAGACCCTGTTGGGTGACGATGCGATGAACGCGTGGGTTAGTGGCGCCGAAGGGTGGCCGTACGCACTTGCTTTGGGGACCGCGGGCAAGTTCCCATCGGATTTGCGTCGGCGTCAGCGTAGTCAGATCTAGATGGCTGTATGTGTGGTTGCCGATGTTGCTGCCTTGGGCCCGGACTTGCGCAGCGGCTGCCGGGCGTTTGACTTGGCGGAAGCCGACTGTGAAGAAAGTGGCCGTGGAACCGGTGGCGCGCAGAATATTGAGAATCGCGGGTGTGTACTCACTGGGTCCATCATCAAAAGTCAGGTAGACAACGCCGCGGCGTTGCGCACTCAGCTCCTGAGCAGGCTGGAATTTCTCATCGGTCGTCTGATTCGGCCGAGGTCGAGGCGTGGGCGGCACCGGCGAAGGCGTCGAGTCTCCCCGCGATGCGTGTGCAGCCGACCGATCGGCGGTCCGGGGTGCCGTTGCGATGGTGGATGGTGATGCCTTGACTGGGCCGGTGGGAGCACTATGTTCGCCGGTGACCACAGCCAGGATGAACAGTACAACCACGGCAAGCAGGAAGCTGACGGATGCTGAGAACCGGCTCATGGCGAGCCGAATTGATGCTGCGACAAACCACGACCCCCGAGTGCGCGCGGTTCAACGTCGGCGGTAGAGAACCGACTTCCTCAAACTACGTCGAGTTCGCACTCCGCGCAGGAAAGGTCAACAGCTGTCCATCCAGCAAGATCACTGGCCTTCTTTGGACCCGTTCGGATAAACGACGGACTTGAGGCTGTTGGGATCCTGATCACTCTCCAGCGCTTCGGCTGCTCGCTCCAGGCCGAATCGTCCGGTCACAAGTGAATCGAGGTCGACCACACCGCTGGACACCATATGTATCGCTGCCGGCCAGGTGTCGGTGTAGCGGAATATGCCGGTCACCGTGATCTCCAGATTCTGAATGTGCTCTATAGGCAGGCTCATTTCGGTTGAGCCGACACCCACGAGTACAGCGCTGCCAGCTGGGCGTACTGCCTTGATGCCTGACATCACCGCCGCCGGCGCACCGCTGGCGTCGATGAAGGTATTGACATCAAGTCCGGCAGTCGCAACGTCGGTTTCACGAGGATCGATTACCTGACTGGCGCCGTAGCTCAGAGCCCGCTCTCTGCGCTCGGCTACCAGATCAGTGACGATGACCTCCGCTGCTCCGAAGGCCCTTGCGGCTTGAGCGCAAATGATTCCAATCGGGCCCGCGCCCGCAATCAGCACGCTCCACCCGGGCGCGACCCCGGCTTTCCGCATAGTGGTGACCGCAACGGAGAGCGGCTCCAGCAGCGCAGCAGCCTCATCCGACATGGAGTCCGGCACTTTATGGGCGAACTCGGTTCGGATCACGCAGTACTGCGCGAACGCACCATCGATCGGTGGTGTGGCGTAAAACTCCATGTTCGGGCAGAGGTTGTACCGGCCAGCTCGACACTCACGGCACTTCCGGCAGTTCTTCTGCGGCTCGATCGCCACCCGTTCACCGATCCTGCTCTCCGGTACCTCTTCGCCGACTGCGACAATCCGGCCAGAAAGCTCGTGACCCAAGATCAAGGGACCGGTGACAACGAAGCCGCCGATCCGACCATGCCGGTAGTAGTGAGTGTCAGAGCCACAGACTCCAACAGCAGCCACTTCAACCAGCACCTCGTCGCTGGCCATTGGGGGTGTCGGTACCTGCTCGATGCTGAGTGTCTTGATGCCGGTGAGCAGGCTGGCGCGCATGCGGTCCGGAATGGTGGTCGACGTTGCGGTGGCGGTCTGGGTCATGGCAGTAGTTTCAACGAATGGTGTAGCCGCCATCAACTAGTAGATCCGCGCCGTTGATCATCTTTGCGGCATCACTTGCCAGAAACACAGCAACTGCAGCGATCTCCTCGGGCTCGGCAAACCGATGGGTGGGAATCTGCGCCTTCAGCACATCACCTTCCGGGTTGTCCCAAAGTTCCTTCGCAAGCGGGGTCATCACCACCGTCGGACTGATGGTGTTAGCTGTTACCCCGCGGCCGGCCCATTCCAGGGCAAGCACCTTGGTGAGCCCTACGACGCCGAACTTCGACGCGCAGTACGCGAGGTGTCCGGGCAGGGCAACCGTCGCCGCCTGCGAGGCCAGACTGATCACCGTGCCACTGCCTTGGGCAAGCATGATGCGACCCACCTGCTGACTGACCAGGAAAGCGCCGCGCAGGTTGACAGCCATGGTTTGCTCCCAGACCTCAACCGTCAACTCCTCGGCTGGGGCGGTTAGTGCTATGCCGGCGCTGTTGACCAGTACATCGATACGGCCAAACCGTGCACTGACGTTGCTGACCGCATCGGCGACAGATTGCTGGATGGTCACGTCGCAGCCGATGGTAGCGGCTGCACTGCCTTCGCTGACCTTCTGCTCAGCTGCCTCAGGCGCTTTATCGAGCACTACTACGGTGGCGCCCTTGGCCGCGTACGCATCGACGATCGCCGAACCTATTCCAGAGGCGCCGCCGGTGACGAGAGCGACTTTGTCAGCAAGCGAGAAGTCATAGAGCTGGGACGTCATATCGGCACCTTTCGTTATTGGGCGAGCTGCCAGACAGTTTCACTGCCAATGCGTCCAGCAGCGCCGGTCAGCAGCACCGGTCTACGGTTGAAGCCGATCACCGGTCCACCCTCTCAGTTCAGGGCGCACTACACTGACCTTCCGCATGTTCAG
>DATFBI010000134.1:0-37881 GCA_035253925.1 Propionibacteriaceae bacterium | reverse complement strand
CGCGTTCACAGATTCCGGATGCGTATGGGCCACCGTCGTAGCACCAGCGTCCAGAACACATACAACATGCAGCAGGGCCTCCACCGATGGGCGCATGCCTTGCTCGATCTCCACTTCGTCGAAGTAACGCGCCACGTCGGCGTCCCCGGCGTGCGGATCGTCGACGATGTCCGCCAGCCGTCGCAAACTGACCACGACAAAGTCCTCTGCCGAGGCGTTTGCCAGCGAACGCCCGGTGGCCTTGACCGCAAGTTGGTCTTCCGCGACCCGCTGGGAGGTGTTGCCTTCGGCCAAGATCGCCAATCGGCGCCGGGGTTCACCGAGTGTCCGGGACAGCTGTACTAAATCCGTCAGGTTGTGGGCCGAAGTCATGCATTGCTCCGAGGAGTGGGGACGATGCTGTCTAGTTGCTCCCAGTAGCGTCGAACTGCTTGGTCATTGGAAGGTGGGAGTAGTCCCGCATCGGGGCTTCGCTGCAATACCGCCTGCACGTGGGCTTCATCCGATAGATCTCCGACCGCAATAGCTTGAGCGGCGATGCTGCCCAGGGACGTTGCTTCGACAGGGCCGAAACGCAGCGGGCGTCCGCAGGCGTCAGCGGTGAGCTGGCGCAGTAGAGGATTCAGCGAACCGCCACCGATCATGTGGACTTCCGTCACCTGTTTGTCGGTCAGCTGCTCGCAAAGATCGATGGTTCGCCGGTACGTCAGCGCGAGACTCTGCAGGATGCAGCGGGTCACGTCAGCGGGAGTCTCGGGGGGTGCCATGCCCGCGGATGTGCATTGCATCCGCACCGTACCCAAGACGTCTTCGCTAGAGACGAGCTCCGGCGAACTGACGTCGAAGGCAGCTGGTAGCGGACCAACACTTGCTGCCTCAAGCAAGAGGCTCCCGAGGGTGACGCTCTTCCCTTGACCCTGCCACTGACGCATGGCTTGTTCCAGCAACCACAATCCGGTGAGATTGCGCATGAAGAGCGTCGTCGCACCCAATCCCGCCTCGTTCGTGAAGCCGGCAGCTAGCGCCTCCGGAGTGACGATTGGCGCGTCGAGTTCGACGCCCACCAGCGACCAGGTTCCTGACGACACGAAGGCAGTTCCCGGGCGAGGAGAAATTGCTGCCACGGCAGAGGCGGTGTCATGCGATGCCACGAGCACAAAGGGCCATTGATTCCGGGCACCGATCTTCGCTGAAATCTCCTTGCGGAGCTCAGCGATCACATGGCCGTTGTCCATGATCGACGGGAAGATCGAGGCGCCGACTCCGGCAGCTTCCATCAAGTCCATATCCCAGGTGCCGGTGCGAAGAGAGACCAGGCCGGTAGTGCTGGCTATCGATCGCTCTGCGGTACGGACATCGGTCAACAGCGCACACCAAAGGTCAGGTACAAGTAACGCTCCGATCCCATTCGATTTGGCGGCGGCGCCGGCTGAATCCATGATCTTGTGGATGCGAAACACGGTGTTGATCTGCTGTGGGAGTACGCCAGTACGCGCAAAGAGCTCCTCTGCCCCCAGACGTTGGAGCAACGGCTGTGCATCCTGTGGGCTCGCAGCGCGGTAATGCTGAATTGGAGCCAGCAGCTTGTTGTCGTTGTCCAGGAGTCCGACGTCCACACCCCAGGCGGTCACGCCCATGCTGGCAGCAGCACCATCCAACCGAGCGGCAGCACGCTGCAGACCAACGACGGTCTGCACAAAGAGCTCCTCAACATCCCAATGCAGTTCTCGGCCGGATCCTGATGGCTCGTTGCGAAACCGGTGCACCTCCGCCACGTTCAGGCGGCCGCGCTTCAGTTTCCCAACGACGACTCGGCCGCTGGTTGCGCCAAGGTCGACGGCTACATAGCTGCTCATCGAACGTCAGACGGCGGTATAGGCACCATCGATGACAATGCTTTGGCCCAGAAGATAGGAAGACTTGTCAGAACACAAGAAGACAACTAACGCCTCAAGATCACTAGGCTCACCCATACGTCCAGCCGGAATCATGTTCCTCCACCGTTCGGCGAGGTCGGGATTGGCTGTTGTGAATTGCCGCGTCATCTCCGACAGCATGTAGCCGGGTGCGATGGCATTGACGCGGATTCCCATCGGCGCCCACTCAACGGCCAGCGCTTTGGTCAGCATCTCCACGCCAGCCTTCGATGCGTGATACGACGTTTGATGTTGCGGAAGGTTGACGACTCGTGCCGACATCGACGAGACATTGACGATGACGCCGCTCTGCTCGGTTGCCTTACAGGTCCGCGCTAGCGCCTGACAGCACAGGAACGTACCGGTCAGATTGATGTCGATCACTCGCTGCCAGGACTCTTTAGAGACATCGATGCTGTCTTCCCAGACCGTTATGCCAGCCGCATTGATCAGAATGTTCGGCGAGCCGAGCGTGCGACTGACTTCAGCGAACGCCGCAGCGATGCTGCGGTCATCGGTGACGTCTGCCACCACACCCAGGCTTTCCACGTCTAACTCGCGCTGAATCGTTTCTGCACTGCCCTTGACGTCCTCGAGCACGTCCAGGAGAGCGATCTTGGTTTTCCACCTCGCGAGTGCTTGGGCCATGCTGAGCCCGAGTCCACGAGCTCCGCCCGTGATCACCGCAACCTGGCCCGCTAAATCCTCAAACACAATCGTCCACCCATCTGCGCACTTAACGTCGTGTTGATAATCGGCGTCCACATGAATGCTTAGTGTGCCCGGCGCGCGACTCGGCCGCGATGCGGGCGTCGTCGGACAGTTGATCTTGAGCCCGGACGACTCTTCAGGATGGGCGCAGATGCCATCGCACATCGGCCAGTGGGGTGCCGTCGCAGAGGCCTAGTCTGTACGGATGCGTCATGAGGTCACCGACGCCGACACTGCCGTGGCGCTGGGCAGTGGTGATGTTCCGGTGCTCGCGACACCGCGATTGATTGCGTGGATGGAGGCGGCGACCGTCGAGGCCGTGACGGCCCTGCTCGGGAAGGACCAGACGACGGTCGGCACCGCGATCCGCATAGAACACCGTCGAGCGACTCCGGTGGGAGCCAGCGTCGAGATCTCTGCAACATTGCCGCGCGACGTCGTTGGAAGCCGTCTGACCTTCTATGTCCAGGCAGTCGACAGCTCAGGGGCGGTCGTTGCGGCCGGAGAGATCGACCGGGCCACAGTCGATCGGCAACGCTTCCTCGCGTCCGTGTCAGCCCTGGATTCGGGTCATTAACAAAACGGAGGCATGCGATGGATGTGGAACGGGCTCGATCCTTGCTGGACGCGGAGCGTGCGCGCGTGCAACGGCTGCTGGCCGATCTCGACACGGCCAGAACAGATGATCATGAGGCCGAACGCGATGCGGCTTATCCGGCGCAGCCACTCGCACAACAGGGCGTTGACGATGCTGTGGCCGCCCGCCTGCGGAACCGGCTCGCGGCGCTTGATCGGGCTCTCCAGCGGGTCGAAGATGGCAGCTACGGTCGCTCTATCCGCAGCGGCGCGCCTATCCCGGACGAACGCCTTGAGGCAGATCCGGCGGCCGAGCTCACCGTCCAGGAGGCGGCCAACGATCAAGCAGTGGACCGATAATCAGCCAGTTATTCCGGTTGGTAGCGGTTCGTCGAGGCATCGGTAGTGTTCGGCGTCGGGCAGCGTCCAGTCGACCCCGTAGTCGTCTCTGACACAGGCCAGCCAGGCGAAGGTTTTGCCGCGGTGGTGTCTTCGGCAGAACGGATCCTGATTGGTGGCAGATGTCGAACCCTGCGGATACGGCTGGTGATGATCAAGATCGCAGCGATCCGCCGGCACCGTGCAGGTCGGGAACCGGCAGCTGCCGGCTCGAATCTGGATCGCCTCCGCGAGCCGGGTAGAGGCATAGCGGCCCAGTTCGGTGGTATCCAGCAGCCGGCCACCATCATCGGTGAGCAGCCGGGTAAACAACACCTCATCCCCACCCCGGGCGCCGCCATTGGGCTGGATCGCCTCCACGATGTGTTGCCGCAGCACCTCACCGGGAATGAACCCGGACCGGTCAGCCAGCTCAGCCGGCACCTCAGCGGCGCCGAGCAGGCTGGACAGCGGCACCACCACCCCAATCCGGACCGTGCCAGGCCGCCTCAGCAGTTTGGGTGACCGACCGAATGGGCTATGGGTCATCGGATCCACCGGCTCCCCGACCGGCTGCCCATCACGGTCAACGTGTTGCAGCCGGGTGCCGAGCAGCTCCCCAGTGTCCGGATCGACCTCTTCGATCTCCAACCACTCAAAGGAATCAGTCTCAGCCGGCGCGGCGGCGTCAGCAGTCGCATCCCCCGACTCAATGTCATGACTGTCATCACCGTCGGCAGCGTCGTCGGTGGTGTCATCGAAGCCGAGCCGGCCGAGCAGCAGATCAGCGAACAGGTCGGCGCGGCGCTGCTGATCGGTCCGAGGATCCTCCGCACCAAGGCTGCGCGCCGCCGCCGCCAGCATGCCATCGATCGCCGCGGCGTCGGCCGCGGACACCTCACCGGTGACATAACCCATGCCATCCACACCCTGCACCACACTGACCCGACGCTCGGCGAGCGCCCGAGAATGCCGCTCCGCAAACACCTCCGGCTCCAACCGCACCACCAGCCGCAACAACCAGGCAGACAACTGTTTCGCGGTCCTGGTCTGCGCGGCATCCACTACTTGATCATCGATCGCGGCCAAGGTAGCGGCCTCGGTCACCCGACGCGCCACCCGATCAATCACCCGGATCTGCTCAGCATCAACCTCACCGCGCCGGAACCCCTCCCACACCGTCGGCAATCCAGCAACCAACCGGCGCGACCTCGCTAGCAGACAACGCACCTGATAAGGCTGATCCCGCAGCATCACCGATAACTCATCAGCCACAAACTCCCCCGGCCTCGCCCGAACACCACCCGGCAGCCCCGAAGCCGACGCAACCTTGGTTTCCTCCGCGATCCAAGCATCGGCATAACCCAGCGCCGCCTCCGCCAGCCGAGCCTGCGCCCGCGCCGCCTCCCGGCGGGCATCGGCCACCGCCTCACCGGCCGCGGAGCGCTCGTATTGGTCATCCCCCGTCATGGCCTTTATGGTTGCAGCCACCACTGACAGTTTTCGAACGCATGAGCGAAAGACACGAAGTGCAGTTCCGTGCCGACTCGGTTGATGGTTACAAGTACAGCGTTTCAGCTATGGCCAAAGTCAGGCGTTTGGCCCCGAGACGGCGAGATCGACTTCCCAGAAGGCAATTTGCAAGGTGTCACCAAGGCGTTCATGCACCGCCAGAACACGACTACGGCCCGTTTCTCTCCCTGGCACACGGCCGAGCGGAAGCTCAACTTCTGCCGGTTCATCCTCGACGGCAACATCATCGGGACCTCCACTAGTCGGGTTCCGAACACGCCGATGCACTGGGTGCTTCAGTGCGAGACCGAGCTGAACAGCACGTACCCAGCAGCGTGGGCGGTGGCCAATGTCCAGATCGACTACGCGCACGTTTGGAAATCGGGGCAAGTGAGTAGCTCCCGTTCGACTACGAAGACGAGCCTGAAGATAAGGAACCTGAACCTGATCGCGCCGACGATTCCGAGTGGTTTGCAGGGCAATGAAGGTTCATGTCTTCCAAGGTGAAGACGCCTTCTGGTACTGACACCTCAAGGCCGACAACGGCGAGAGCATCGCCGACTCAGCCGAGGGCTACGGCATAAGGGCTACGCGATCACGGTGGCTATGATCAGCTGCGGCCCAGCTGGGCTCGATCAAGTGGGAATCGATTCTCGAGGACGGATCAAGATCGAATCGAAGGATGAGATGCGGAAACCTGGGCTTCCGTCACCTGATCGGGCCGACGCCGTAGCTCAAGCGTTCAGTCGCCGTGTGCAAGCGGGCTCGTTTTGAAATGGGAAGTCACGCCGGCGAGAGCATCACCGGCGACCTGATGACGAAGGCGTGGTGATCCTCATTGTTGTCATTAGTACGCAACGCTGACCGCGAGCCGGGCGGGAAACCTCTACGGTCGGACCATGACAACGCTGTGGTCCTGCCCTAAGCCGGATTGCCCACCTACGGATACCGCTCCAAGAGAAACAACGCCACAAGGCGTTGAGGCGGACTTGTCGACTGAGGAAGTTGCCGATCTGCTCTATGTGCCAGTGGAGACCGTTCACAAATGGCGCACGGAGGGAGTGGGACCATCTGCATACCGAATTGGCAACCGACTCCGTTACCGCAAGAGTGAGGTGTTGCAGTGGTCGATGGACCAGGCCGAAGGCTGGGCGGTTTGTAGTAGTGAGTGCGGTCGGGTCTACATGCGAGGCGCATTCAGCCAAATCGACGGCTAGCGCTCTTTCGCGCGATGAAGATCAGCCCTGATTTCGGAGTGCGTTGAGCAGCCAATACTGAGGACGGATGCGCAAGCGAGGCCTCCCTCACCTGACAACGCCGCCGCCTTGGCATACGCCTTGGCTCATGTTGATCTTCCAGTTATCGATGTAGAGGAGTCACGCCGACCAAGCATTACCGGAGACTTGATGACAGAGGCCTGGTGACTCCGTGCCAGAGAGTCGCTGATCTTCTGGAGACGTGCTCATCAGTGCTCTGCGGGTCTGTCAGGCCGCTGTGACGCAAAGATTTACGCCAGTTTCCAAGACGCTGAGATAAATCACGTCAGGACCTGGACATCTGGCCAATTCTGCGCGCAACCTAGTTGCAAGGGTCGACACACAGGGGGAGAGCCTCCAGCTAGTTGGCGGCACAAGACCTGGACCTAGCTGGAGTCTCCTGCTGAACGTACCCGCCCGTGGTCGGAATCCTCCTACGCCTTAGTCTGCGTCGGTGGTGGACGCCAAGTCGCAACACTTGCTGTGGACTGCCCTTCGGTGGGCCGCTGCGGCTTTGCACCAGATCGAGCGGGTGCGGGACAGCTGGGAGCAATTCCAGGCGGTCAGGAAGAGCTGGATGGACAAAGGCACCATCCGCGTGACTCCTGAAATGGAACGACCCGCAGCAATCTTCTGGAGCGACATTGAGCTGGAGGCCGATATCCGCCGTGTGGAGGGTGAGCTCATCGAGATCGAGGCCGGAACGTAGAACACCCACAGAGTGCAGTGCAGCAGTCCTCTTCCGAGCGCTGGACTCGGGATAGCGGAGTTATCCGACGTCTCTGGATAGGTCTCAGGGCCTCCAAAGAAGGGTGCCCAGCATGGCGAAGATCAAAATCGTTGTGAACGTCATACCGCCACTCGGTTCTCCTTCCACCCCCGATCTATCCCACCGCCTCTGGGCGACTACTTTAGTTTCACTGAAGACTGGTCTCGGGAATCACCGTATTTGTCAAGCAGGGCTCCACCAAGGCCAACACCCAGTGGGTGCTGACGTTCTCCGGGACCGCCAATCTCGGTACGACCGCTCAGACCTGGACTCAGACAGGCGGCGGTTCAATTCCTGCTAACGCCGCAGCGGGCACGCCCTCACTGCACTCCTTGGGTACTGGGCCACAGCAGGGCAGCGGCAGACAACGACTCGCGGCTCAGCGACACCCGAACGCCGACCAACGGCTCGGTTGCTGTCGCCAAGTTGGCTACCAGTGCCGACATACCTGAAGAGGAGATCGCCCGTCTGACAACTGATCTTGAAGCGAAAGCTCCGACCATTCCCCGGCTCTGGCAGCCCCTCGGTGAGCCGGGTGTGGGTGGTTACAACACCGTCGTTCGGGTCTCCCGCGCTGAGAGTCAGCACATCCTCGCGCCGATTTGTCTGGCTGTGGGCGTGACCCGCTGACGCCGGACCCACCAGCGCGTTCTCGTGGCTTCGGGCTGCTTCGGATGAGAACCTTCGATCATGGACGACGTGAAGTCGGCACGCGATCAGCGACTGCTGATGTTTTCCATCTGGGCGTCGGCCGGCTTCGCGGTGCTGGCCTCTGTGTGGGGGATTCTCAGCGGGTCGAGCATGATCGTCTTCGACGGGCTTTACTCATTCGTCAGCATCGGGCTGTCGGTGCTGGCCGTGCTTGCGCTGCGGTTCTCCCGCCGCGGCGCCGACGAGCGCTTCCCCTGGGGACGCGAGGCGGCCGAACCGCTTGTGGTTGTGATCAAGGCTGCCAGCCTTGGTGCGCTGTGCGCATACGCCGCAATTGGCGGGATCCTCGACATTGTCAACGGTGGCCGGCCGGTGGCCGTCGGCTCGGCTGTCGTATACGCGCTGGTGGCCACCCTCGGAGGACTGGTGGTAGGCCTAGTGCTCCGGCGCGCTACCCGTGGTGAGGGGTCCGGTTTGGTTCGGGCCGAGGCCGCCGAGTGGCTGGGGGACACGCTGCTGTCGTTCGGCGTATTGATCGGCTTCCTGGTTGCCTATGTCCTTGTTGTAGCGGGACGCGCCGACCTAGCTGCCTACGTCGACCCCGGCATGGTCACGCTCGTGTCGCTGGCATTCCTCTGGGTTCCGATCAAGCTGATCGTCTCCAGCCTCCGCGAGATCATGTCGATGGCCCCGGAGGCGGACGTACTCGACCAGCTCCGTGCCCGCGTCGCGGCCGCTGAGGAGAAGTACGCGTTCTCCGAGTCCTTTCTGCGGGCTTCGAAGGTGGGAGACCGAATGGACATCGAGATTGACTTCGTGGTTGGTGCTGAGTCCCCGGTCCGGACGATCACCGACGGTGACGCGGTACGGCAGGACCTGCATGATCAGCTGGAAGCGCTGGGGTACCAGCGCTCAGTAGTTGTGACGTTCACCGCAGACCGGCGGTGGGCGGCATGAGCGCCAGCCCCGAGCGCCATCCGCGGCAGGTTGGCGAGGACGTTATCGTCGCGCTGTATAGTCCGGCCGAGCTGTTGAGCGTCACGCCCGAAGCAATGCTGGAGCGCGAGGCGCGGATCGAGCCTGGAGCCGATGAGATCATCAACGAGCTGCTTGGCCGTTCGAGGGTGCAGCGGCGCGCCCGCATCGTCGTTACACTGCCAGCGGACCAGATAACCCCGGGTATCGCCGAGACCCTGCACACCGCGCTTCGACGGTATTGCGAGGCCCGGCTAGCGCGGGTCCAGCGTCAGACAGAGGTGGCCTGGCGGCAGGGGCTCCGCTCACTGGGCAGCGGGTCGATCTTGTTCCTGGTCGGGCTGTTGCTCTCCTCAGGGTTCTTGGAGCCGGACATTCCCGCGTTTTGGCAGAATCTGCTCGGCAACGGAGTCTTTCTCGTGATCGCCTGGGTTGGTCTGTGGTACCCGCTCGACTTACTCTTCTTCGCCCGGCAGCCGCTGAAACGCGAGGCGCAGATCGTCGAGGCGATCAACCGGATGCCGCTAGTGGTGCAGCCTGCTGTCGGCGACGAATGATTGCCTCGCTATCGTCGGAACCGGTTCTCGGCCCTCAGCTCGCTTCAGTGGCCAGGAAAGATCACGTCAGGCCAGGAAAAGTCACGGCCGCTTCTTCAGCCGCTCTCTCGTTTCTTGAGGAGATCAAATGAGCGATACCGCGCAGGTCGGCGCCAACCAGGACGAGATCCAGGCCCGAGTCGATGAGCTGCTGAGCCGGATGACGCCGGCAGAGAAGGCCGGCCAGCTGACTCAATACTTTTACTTCAAGCTGCCGAGCGGCGCCGAGGTGGAACCCGCGCTACGCATCAACGCAGAGGAGCAGCCTCGAGCGGTGGAGCAGGCCTTGCAGCGTAGCGGCGCAGGGTCGTTGTTGTTCGTCACTGATCCCGCTGAGATCAATCGGCTGCAGCGGCTCGCCATCGATGGCAACCGCCTCAACATCCCGCTGCTCTTTGGGTTTGATGTGATTCACGGTCTGCGGACCATCCTGCCTGTCCCAATCGCGATGGCAGCCTCCTGGGATCTGGAAACCATCGAGCGGGGTCAAGCGGTAGCAGCCCGGGAGTCGCGCGCGGTCGGCATCCACTGGGCCTTCGCACCAATGGTCGACATCGCCCGAGATCCGCGGTGGGGCCGGATCATCGAAGGAGCAGGGGAAGATCCGTTCTTGGGTGCCGCAGTCGCGGCAGCCCAGGTCCGCGGCTTCCAGGGCGGTGCGATCGGTCAGCCGGACCGCATTATTGCCGGACCGAAGCACCTCGCCGGGTACGGCGCCGCGTTGGGTGGCCGAGACTACGACGAGGTCAACCTCTCCGAGTACGAGCTGTGGAACGTCTACCTCCCGCCCTTTGAAGCAGCCGTAGCGGCCGGGGCGGGCAACGTCATGACCGCGTACATGCCGCTCAACGGTGTCCCGGCGACCGGCAGCCGCTGGCTGTTCACCGAGGTGCTGCGGGAAACCTGGGGCTTCCAGGGATTCGCGGTCAGCGACGCCAACGCCGTCCGCAATATGGTGACCCACGAGTTCGCGGCAGATCCCGCAGACGCTGGAGCCCGCGCTATTACGGCCGGCACGGACATGGAGATGGCCATGTCTGATCCGGCCTATGGACATCTACCCGAGGCGCTCGAGGCCGGTGCGGTGAGCGCTGAGGCGGTCGACGCGAGCGTGCGGCGCGTCCTGGAGGCGAAGGTCCGCCTGGGCCTGTTCGACAACCCGTACGTGGATGAGGATCAGGCGCGCGAGGTGCTGGCCGATCCGCAACACCGCGAGGTGGCTCGCGTCGCGGCGGAACGATCTGCGGTGCTCCTCAGGAACGAAGACAATCTGTTACCGCTCGATCTCGAGCAGGTCAGCTCCATCGCAGTGATCGGGCCGTTGGCTGACTCTCCCCGTGACACCATCGGCCCCTGGGTGTTCGACTTCGACCTCGACGAAACGATCACCGTCTTGGACGGAATCCGTGCCAAGGTCGGAGACCAGGTCCGGGTGGAGTACGCGCAAGGCGTCCCAGTCGTTCAGCGCGTGTATCCCTCCATGTTCGACATGTTTGGCAGAAACCGGCCGGCCGACCCAGAGGGCTTCGACGAGAACACCGAATTCGAGCGCGCCGTGCAGGTCGCCAGCAACGCCGACATCGCGGTCGTCGTACTCGGAGAGTGGCAAAACATGATCGGCGAGGCGGCGTCTCGGTCCTCCCTCGAGTTGCCCGGCCGCCAGCTTGAGTTACTGCAGGCCGTGGTAGGAACTGGCACTCCGACGGTGTTGTTAGTGATGAACGGACGGCCGCTCGACCTGCGCTGGGCCGCCGACAACGTACCGGCGATCCTTGACATCTGGTACCCCGGCACCCACGGCGGCGCCGCCATGGCCAACTTGCTCTTCGGCACCGTGGCACCCGCTGGCAAGTTGCCGTTCACTTGGCCGCGTACGGTCGGGCAGGTACCGATGATCTACTCTCACACCCGTTCCCATGAGCCGCGGAACCAGGGTCGGCGCTACTGGGATGAGGCCAGCACACCGTTGTTCCCCTTCGGCTATGGGCTGAGTTATGCCACCTTCAGCTACTCCGACCTCACTGTTGATCAACCCGCAATCGCCTCCGACGGGACAGTCACCGTCTCGGTCAAGATCAACAACAGCTCAGATCGGGAAGCCACTGAGGTAGTGCAGCTCTACCTTCACCAGCGCTACGGCTCCGCGGCTCGTCCGGTTCGTGAACTCAAAGGCTTCCAGCGCGTGACCGTACCGGCACAATCCTCGCGGGATGTTGAGTTCGCGCTCGGCCCAGATGCCCGACGGTACTGGAGCACTGCTGCCCGAGACTGGGTGCTTGATAGCTCGGTGTTCGATGTCTGGGTTGGCAGTGACTCGACGGCCGAACTCACTGCCACCTTCGAAGTGACCGACGCCTCAGGCTAAGGACGCGCGGCCCCTGCGAATGCGAGCCACAAGCGGCTGATTGATCAACTGGGTGAGCCGTCCATACCCAGCCAGGCGTCTACGTTAGTGTTGTTGGCTCCCAATACTGGCGGCGGTTGGTGGTGCTGGAGTGTGGTTTCCACTTCCTCGTCGTCGTTGATCATGAAGAAGCGGAGTGGTGGTCCCGGCAACTGGATATGTCCTAGCGACGCGTGTTGCACATCGATGATCAACCCTTGTGACATGGTCTGATCCCACGCGTAAACCTCATTGATGCTGCGCACCCGCCCCGCTGGGACACCTGCCATGTCTAGGCGACTGAGCACGTCCGGCGTGGTAAGCGCAGCGAAGGCGCTTTCGAGGAGCTTAATGACATAGGTCCGCCGTTCGACTCGTTGCCGGTTGGTCGCCAGTCCGGCGTCAACATCCAAGCCGAACTCCATGCAAAGCTTCTGCCACTGGGCGTCGTTCCCGCAGGCGATCTGAATGGCGCCGTCGCCACAGCGGAACAGTCCGTACGGGACAATCGATGGGTGGTGGTTGCCCCTAGCTTCGCCTCGGACACCTGCGACAGTCCAGGCCGACCCCTGATAACCATGCGAGGCTACGACGGCAGCCAGCAGTGATGTCCGCACGATCTGACCTCGTCCGGTGCGGCTTCGCTCATGCAGTGCCGCGAGAACCCCGTACGCACCGTAGGTACCGGCCAGAAGATCAGCGATGGGCACTCCGACGCGCTGTGGATCGTCTCGGTGGGAGCCGGTAACCGACATTAGACCGGCCTCGCCTTGTGCAATCTGGTCATAGCCAGGACGCCCGCTTTCGGGACCGTCGTGTCCAAATCCGCTGATCGCCAGCACCACCAGCCGCGGATTCAAAGCCATCAATTCCTGATTCGTCAGACCGAGCTTGGCCAAGGTTCCGGGGCGGAAGTTTTCGATGAGCACATCCGCTCTCGCCAGCAACTGCCGCAGCCGGCCGATGTCATCGGCATCCTTCAAGTCCAGGGTGATAGACGCTTTGTTGCGGTTCGAAGCCAAGAAGTACGTGGAGACTGACTCGCCGTCGACCCCGCTCACAAAAGGCGGGCCCCAGCCCCGGGCCTCATCACCTTGGCCGGGCCGTTCGACCTTGATCACTTTCGCCCCAAGGTCACCGAGCAGCATTGCCGCATGCGGGCCAGCGACGGCGCGTGAGAGGTCGATGATGAGCAGGTCAGAGAGCTGACCCTGCGGCCTGAATTGATCTTGCTGCTGTTCGGCTCCGGGTTCAGGTACACCTGCGTCGCTTGTCACAGGGCAAGCCTTGCTCCCTCTGCGCCGCAACTCAGACTCGGGCGGCTATGGTGCCCTAAAAGGACCTGTCTATGCCCGAATTGCCGACTGGCACCATTACGTTCCTGTTCTCCGATATTGAGGGGTCGACCCGGCTTCTCGAAGCGCTCGGGGACGGTTACGTTGCTCTGCTGCGGGAGCACAACCGTATTTTCCGAGAGGCAATTCGGGAATATGAAGGAACCGAAGTCAGCACTGAGGGCGACTCCTTCTTCGTGGTATTTCGAAACCCGCTGCATGCCATCGAGGCGGCCACTCGGATCCAGCAAAAGCTGACAAATTGGACCTCGCCGGCGCGCGTGCACGTCCGGATAGGCCTACATACAGGGTTTGGGCAACTCTCCGGAGGGGACTACGTCGGTATCGATGTTCACCGTGCAGCTCGAATCGCGGCTGCCGGACATGGCGGCCAGATACTGCTCTCAGACGCCACCCGAGCGCTCGTCGGATCCCAATTGCCAGCAAATCTCTCCCTGGTTGACCTCGGACCCCATCGGTTGAAGGACCTGGCCCATCCTGAGCGGCTTTTTCAGCTTGCGGTGGAAGGGCTTCGGTCCAAATTCCCGCCACTGCGATCACTCGATGCCCGCCCGAACAATCTGCCGGCCCAGCTAACCCGCTTCATCGGCCGGCAGGATCAGGTAGCCGAGCTCAAACGTCGGCTATTAAACGGAGCTCGTCTCCTGACGCTGACCGGCCCTGGCGGAACCGGAAAGACGCGCCTGGCGATCGAGGTCGCCGGCCAGATGCTTCCCGCATTCGAAGACGGAACTTGGTTCGTGGAGCTGTCCTCGGTCAGGGATCCGACTCTGGTCGTCGCCGCTATCGCAGAGGTCCTTGGCGTCACCGCAGAGGCCGAGCAGCCGCTGCAAGAAGCTCTGGCAAGCAGCCTAAAAGAAAAGGCCATGCTTGTGGTGCTGGACAACTTCGAACAGGTCGTTGCTGCCGGTGCCGATGTTGAGCAGCTGTTGCAGGCAGCTCCGCGTCTCAAGGTTCTGGTGACCAGCCGAACTGTGCTTCGCCGCTACGGCGAGCAGGAGTTCCCGGTTTCGCCCTTTGCGCTCCCCGACCCTAAAAGCGTGTTTGAGCTCGCGGGACTTGCTCAGTACGAAGCCATCAGCCTCTTCGTCGAGCGGGCGGCTGCAGTGAAGCCGGACTTTGCCCTGACACCAGCCAACGCGCCTTCGGTGGCCGAAATCACGATCCGCTTGGACGGTCTGCCACTTGCGATCGAGCTCGCGGCGAGCCGGGTGAAGATTCTGTCGCCGCAAGCGATCTTGGAACGACTTGGGCGAGACTTCGCGGTACTGGTTTCACGAGTTCCGGACACGCCAGCACGGCAACGTACGCTGCGCGGAGCGATCGAGTGGAGTTACCAGCTACTCACAGCAGCCGAGCGCTTGCTGTTCCGGCAGCTGTCGGTCTTCCAGGCTGGCGCGACTGTTGAAGCCATCGAGTCCATATGCACTACAGACCCAGGGCGCGAAACGCTGGACGACCTGGCCTCACTGGTGGACAACAGCTTGCTAAGGCAGGTGGAATCAACCGACGGTACAGACCGTTTCGTCATGCTCGAAACCATCAGGGCATACGCGGCAGAGCAACTCAAGGATCAACCCGAGCTCAGCGCTGCTACGCAGCGGGCGCATGCAACCTATTTCGCCGACTTCGCTCGGCAGCAATCGCAGGAACTTACCGGGCAGCAGCGGGAGTTTGCGCTGACAGCGATAGCGGCCGACATTTCGAACGTCCGCGCATCCTGGCGCTACTGGGTAGCCGCCCACGATCTCGCCCAGCTCAACAAGCTCATCGATACTCTGTGGCTTTTCTACGACGCGCGAGGCTGGTACCACGCAGAAGTTCAGGTCGTCAGAGATCTTTTGGAAGTTCTCTCATCCACGCCATCAAATCCAGAACGGGCGCTGCAGGAGCTGATGCTACGGACCAGCCTGGCCAGGGCCCTGATGGCAATCCACGGCTATACCCAAGAGGTTGAAGATGCCTACAATCGCGCACTCGCGGTGATGGAAGGGCAACGCCAAATCCCACAGCTCTTTCCAGTCCTTCGCGGACTGGCCAGCTTCTACACCCTTCGGGGGGAATTAGAAAAAGTCGTCCAAGTCGGCGGTCAAATACTCGAACTCGCCCAGGCTCAAGGCGACCGCAACATGGAAGTCGACGCGCATCTCTTGCTGGGCATGCCCCTTGCAATGAGAGGTGATCTCCATGGTGGCCTGGAGCAGGTGGAGAAGGCCATAGCCTGCTTTGAGTCGACGGGTTACAAGTTCGGAACCTTTCGGCTCGGGATTCATCCCGCGGTCACCAGCTTGATAGTTTCAGCGCTAAACCTTTGGGCGCTCGGGTTCCCAGATCGCGCTGCGGAGCGTCAAAAGCGTGCCTTTAGCCTTGCTATGGATTTCGGCCACTCCCTCACGCTGGCATATGCCCTATTCCATTCGGGTCTTCTTCGCTTGTGGAGCCGTGATCTGGAGACCGCGCAGGGCCTTGCTGTGCGGTTGCTGCAGGTGGCGGACGAAGGCGAGCTGCAAATCTGGAATGCACTTGGAAAATTTCTGCTCGGTGTGGCGAAAACAGGGCTGGGTGCGCCAGAGGACGGCCTGAAACAGATCCGTGACGGTCTCCAGCTGTATCAGCGCTTAAACACGCCACCGATATTCTGGCCGCTGCTTCTGTACTTCCAAGCAGGTGCTTACGCGCAAGCGGGAAGACCGGCAGATGGATTACCCATGATCGACGAGGCCATCGAGACCGGCGGTACGGATTTTGTGCTCATACCCGAGTTCTACGTGCTCAAGGGTGAACTGCTGTTTACCGTTTCGAATGGGAGCGACGCCAGTGCAGAATCCTGGCTTCGGCGGGGGGTCGACACGGCGAAGGGTCTTGATGCCAGGATGCTGCAGCTTCGCGCAGCGACCAGGTTGAGCCATCGATGGCTAGCTCAAGGGAAGGCGGCAGAAGCAAGCCAGCTGTTACGGGCTATATATGAGACCTTCACAGAAGGCTTTGCGACGGCTGATCTAAGAGAAGCCAGCGATCTGCTGTCGAGCCTCCCGTAGCAACCGCGAAAGCTTCACCGTCATCTCATTAGCAAGTGGCGTGGTGACAGTTCCATAGTTCGATGCGAAACTGCGGAGTCGTGGCCACTCTCCATGAACTCACCCAACAGGCTGAGCAAGAAATACGTGCGCATGTCCGATCAGCAGAGTCCGACGACACCGACTACTTCGTATCGCAGGCAGCGGATTTGCTCGCCGCTCTTCGGCTCTGGGCGGACACTCAGCAGCGAACCGACGCCGATGTCAGATCACTGGTTGATGCCGAGAACGCAACGATGCTGAAGAACATCGCCACTGAACTCGGCCAAGGTGGCGGTGATGATTCACTGGAAGCCAGCCGACGACTTGAAGGCATTGCTTACGGACCCACAGAGCGCCTGAGTAAGACATTCAGCTTCGCGAAAAGCGGCCTTCACTGACCTGAGACGACGCTCGCAGTCCTCAGCTCACCGCTTTCTTTACCAGCGCCGCGATCCTCGCCTCGTTGTCGGCGGTCAACTCCGTCAGAGCGAAGGAGGTCGGCCACATGGTGCCGTCGTCGAGGTTCGCCGGATCGCTGAAACCGAGTGTCGCGTACCTCTCCTTGAACTTCTGCGCGGGCTGGAAGAAGCAGACGACCTTGCCGTCCTTGGCATACGCGGGCATCCCGTACCAGAGTTTCGGCGACAGGGCTGGCGCGTTGGCCTTGATGATCGCATGGAGCCGCTCGGCCATGGTGCGATCCGGTTCGGGCATCTCGGCGATCTTGGCGAGTACGTCGCTCTCCGGGTCTGCCTTTTTCCCTCGCGCGCCGCGCGCTGCCTTCAGCTCTTGAGCGCGCTCCTTCATCGCGGCTCGCTCCTCGTCGGTCCATTCCTGAGACGTTTCGGTTGCAGTGCTGCTCTTGGCGGACTTCTTCGAGGCATTCATTGCATGTTCCTCTCTAACGAGGCTGTAATTTGGTACGACCCTCAGGCTAGCCAGCCGGTGCGGGGGCGGCTTCTTCAAAACTGATCAGTTGAAGGTGACATAGGGTCGTGTTCGACTTCAACGACAAAGTGGTTTTGATCGGCTTCACCGCGGGCTGAGTCTCCGTCGGCAGACAGTCCACCTCTAAATGATGTGAATCTCCGTCCTACGTGCCTGCAGACCCTGGAATCTCACCGCACTGAAGGGTGTCGGGTCCATGAATGACTCGCGGCCCAGATATAGATCCCGCACGAGCTCGCCGACGGCGGGGGCCTGCAGGAACCCGTGTCCGGAGAAGCCAGTGGCATAAAAGACACCGTCAAGGTCCTCTGCCTGACCGATCAGCGCATTGTGGTCGGGGGTGTTCTCGTACAGCCCAGCCCAGCCGGCCACCAGCGGTAATCGCACAATGGATGGCGCGATGATCATGGCGGCCTCATCGAACGCCGGCTTCCACCGATATGAGTACTCCCGGCAGAAGCCGGGCTCCTCATCGGCATTGGAGATACCGAGCAGCATCCCGTTCCGACAGTTATGGAAGTAAAGCGTCGTGGAAAGGTCGAGTGTGAACGGCACAGTTGGAAACGGCTCTGCTCGCTGCTCGGTTATACCGATCTGACGCCTCACCGGCTGGACCGGGAGGTACGCCCCAACCATTTCGCCGATCTTTTCCGACCAGGCACCCGCGGCGATGATCACTGCGTTTACGGTGATCACTCCACGACTGGTGGATATGTCGTGGGTCGCGGCCGCGGAGCTTTGAATGTCTAGGACCTCGGTGTGCTCGCAGAACGTCACCCCGAGTTGCTTGGCAGCCTCGGCGTAGGCCTCGACGACCTTTAACGGCTGGGCAAAGCCGTCGCGCGGAGAGAAGGAACCACCAAGCAGCACAGTTTGCCGAAGAAACGGATTGAGTACGACGGCTTCGGCTGGAGTCACCATGCGCGCCGAACAGCCCAGACTGTTCTGGACACCAGTTGTGTTCTCCAGCGCGGCCAATTCGGACTCATGACGACATAGGAACAGGTACCCAACCTGCTGCAGCCCGATGTCGATCTTGAATACCTCGTGGAACCGCTCGAAGGCCTCTAGGCTGCGCTGACCAAGCACGATGTTGGCAGGATCAGAGAAGGTTGCCCGTACCCCGCCGAGCGGCTTGGCCGAGGAGCCCGAACCCAGGGTGTTGCGCTCGATGACGACGATGTCGCGGACCCCGGCCTCCGCGAGGTGGAAGGCGATGCTTGCGCCGATTACGCCACCGCCGATGATCATGATATTGGCAGACCGGGCGAGTGGGGCGACTTCGTCGAACATCAAAGGCACGATGTACTCCGCGTCCCGCATACTGCAAGGCTCGTGTGCGGGCCTGATCTAGGTCAAGCCTCGGAATCTGCTAGCCGCGAGCGGTCCTAGTTTGCTCACCGGCTTCCGGCATGGGCGTCAGCTCAGCGCCTCCGCTGTGAACACTCGATAACCCAGGCCGGACACGTACCCGTGAATCTCACGGGTGTCGAGGACCCGCATAAAGGAGAGGATGTCGCGGCTAATGATTTGTCCGGGCACCAAGATCGGGAACCCCGGCGGGTACGGAGTCACGAACGTCGCCGACACGACATCCCGGCCGGCATCGAGCCGGGTCTGTGCTTCATCACCGGTGAGGTACTCACACATCCTCTCGTTGTAGGAAAGGAAGAAGGCGTCGCGGAGATTACCTTCTGGAGTGCTTCCATCTGAGGTGCGACGGAAGCGCGGATGGAAGGCCGAGAAGTCTGGCAGCGGCGGTGGCTGGCTAGTCAGGGCTTGCACCCGCACTTCATGAGCTCGCTGATCGAGCGGTCCCATCCGTCCGATTTCGTCGTCGAGTTCCTGCGCGAGCTTGATCAAGACCTCGAGGAGATACGCAACCGAGCTTCGCGTGGTGCCGATGTTGGTCATGAACAGCACGGTGTTGCGGGAAGTTTTGTTGACCTGGATCCCGTAACGGTCCATCAGGTAGGCGTGCTTGAAGGTGTCCCCGTCCACGCCAGTGAGACCGATGTCGAGGGTTATGCGACTGGGGTCGAGAACGAACTCATCGCGTTCAAAGGCCTGCTGAAGGCCGGTCATATCCTGAGCCGAGTCCCCTCCGAATCCTCGGTACTCGGCGGGGATGAGGTCCTCCGCAGTGAGGATCCGGAAATGCCGCCGCAAGCGCGTGTGATTTTGAACCGCGTCCCGAAACGTAGTCGCCATCTCCAGCTGCCGACGTACCAACTCGAACCCCTCAAGCTCCATCTGCCGGCGTCCCACGTCCAAGGAGGCGAGGATTTGGTAGTTGGGCGAGGTGGACGTGTGGGTCATGTACGCCTCGCGAAACGCCTCCTCGTTGCGATGCCCGAAAAGCTCGTCGAAGACGTGAATCATGGAGCCCTGTCGCAGCGCGGTGAGCGTCTTGTGTGTGGACTGCGTTGCATATACCCGCAACCGCACCCTGTCGGGGTCCGGCAGCAGCCGGGTGCGGAGCCAGGTCTCGTCATCGGCCTCCGCGAGAGCCGCAGCCTGCGTGGCATAGCGCTCTCGATACTGCGGGTCACGGAACCGTTGCCGCAGCAGCCGGGTCACCGCCATTGCAGTACGTTGCCGATACATCGGGTGAAAACGGGCGAACGCGAACCAGGCCTCATCCCACAAAAAGACCAAATCTGGCTTGATCGCGAGGCACTCCTCCATGACACGTTCCACGTCGTAGACGATGCCGTCGAAGGTGCAATTGGTGAGCGCGAGCATCTTCACTTGATCAAGTCGGCCGTTCCGCCGGTACGCCAGCAACTGCCGCTTGATCATTTCCAGCGGTACCGCGCCATAGATGGAGTACTGGTCCAGCGGGTACGCGTCAAGGTAGTTGACCTCTGCTCCAGCCAGCATGAGCGCGTAATGGTGCGACTTATGGCAGTTGCGATCGACCAAGACGATGTCGCCCGGAGTGATGATCGACTGCGCAACGATCTTGTTCGCCGTTGACGTGCCGTTGGTGACAAAGAAAGTGCGCTGGGCACCGAAGGCACGGGCAGCCAGGTCTTGGGCCTTCTTGAGCGGACCCACCGGGTCGAGCAGCGAGTCAAGGCCGCCGGAGGTGGCAGAGGTCTCGGCGAGGAAGATATTCAGGCCATAGAAGTCCGCCATGTCGGAAGCCCACGGCGAGTTGACGATCGATTTCCCGCGTGAGATCGGCAGCGCATGAAAAACACCGGTGGGCTGGCGACTGTATTCCCGCAACGCCGTGAAAAACGGAGTCTGATAGCGGTCCTGGACGTTACGCAGTATCGACAGATGCAGCTCGAAAGAGTCCTGGCGGAGAAACACCCGGCGGAAGGTGTGCTCAACCTCGCCGGTCATGGCTTCGATCGCAGCGTGGCCCACCAGATAGAGGTCCAATTCGGGGCGCACGTCACTGATGCGCTGTGCCAACAACTCAGCGGCCTGCATGGTGGACATTCCCTCGATGGCTTTGGCATCGAGTGTCGGCACCACGTGGTCAATCTGATCCAAGTCATTCTCTGAGTGCAGCCGGAATCCTGGGCGGATTACGCAGGCTTGCAAGTGCTCGTTGACGGCGACGGCAATGATCGCGTCGGCGAAGCTGGGTACGAAAACCAGCTCGTAGCTGAACGGATCCTCAGGGCGTCTTAGCTGCGGAAGTTCCTCGGCAAGCGCCTCCTTCTCGTCTGAGCTCATATCGCCGACCATGAGCACTTCGAATGATGGGCGATGCTCCTGCTGCGACCGCAGATCGCCAACTAGGCCACGAGCGATCGGCTGAGCGACCCTGTTCACCAGCTCGTAGTCACCGGCCATGGCATGCTTGCGCAACTCCGCCATCCGGTGCGGACCTGGATCTGCCCAATAGATCTCCAGCGGTGCCACAAAGTCGATCAGCCGGGCCAGCTCACGCTCCCGGTCGACACGGCTGGCAGGCGCCAATGTGGCATCGGCCAGCTGCCGAGCCAGTTCGGTTATGGAGTTCCACGCGTCGACCCGTAACTGCCAGGCGCTGGTGTTGCCACCCACCCGTAGAGAGGGCACGGATCCCACGCTCATGGCCCCACGCTCATAAAACTGCGGCTTCACCCCATATGCGGGTAGCGATAGTCGGTAGGCGGCACGAACAACTCCTTTATCGACCGCGGTGACACCCAACGCAGCAGGTTGAAAATTGAGCCCGCTTTGTCATTGGTACCGCTGGCACGAGCACCACCGAATGGCTGATGTCCGACCACCGCACCCGTCGGTTTGTCGTTGATGTAGAAGTTGCCGGCGGAGAAGCGAAGCACGTCCATTGCCTCAACGACTGCGGCGCGGTCCTGCGCAATGATCGCTCCGGTCAGCCCATAGGCCGCAATATCGGCGGCCTGCCGAATCACCTGGTCATAGTCGGCGTCGTCGTAGACGAACACCCCCAGGATCGGGCCGAAGTATTCGGTGGTGAACACCTCGTGTTCTGGGTTGTCGGCTTGTACCACGGTGGGGCGTACGAAGTAGCCCTCACTGTCGTCAGACGTGCCGCCGGCCAGGATGTCCACGCCGTCCTCACCGCGTACCCGATCCAGCACCTCGGTGAGCCGGTCGAAGGACCGCTTGTCGATCACTGCGCCCATGAAGTTGCTGAAGTCTGTGATGTCCCCCATCGCCAAGCTGTTCACCTCATCGATGAAATCGTCACGCAACCGCGACCAGATCGACTGCGGGATATAGGCACGAGACGCCGCCGAGCACTTTTGGCCCTGGAACTCGAACGCGCCGCGGGTCAGGGCGGTGCGCAGGATGTCGACGTCGGCCGAGGGGTGGGCGATAACAAAGTCCTTGCCGCCCGTTTCCCCGACCAGCCGCGGGTAAGCCCGGTACGTCGCCAGGTTCTCAGCTACGGAACGCCACAAATGTCCGAAGAGCGCGGTGGAACCGGTGAAGTGAATGCCGGCCAGATCAGGGTGGGTCAGCGCCACTTCGCTCACTACCCGCCCATCACCAGGCAACATGTTGATCACACCAGGCGGCAAACCGGCGGCCTCCAACAAACGCATCGTGTAGTGCGCGGCAAGCTGTTGAGTCTGCGCCGGCTTCCACAGAACGGTATTGCCCATCAAGGCGGGCGCCGTGGGGAGATTGCCTGCGATCGCGGTGAAGTTGAACGGTGTGATCGCAAGGACAAATCCCTCTAGAGGGCGGTGATCAAACCGGTTCCAGACACCGGGTGCGCTCATCGGTTGCTCGGCGCGAATCTGCCGCCCGAAATAGACGTTGAACCGCCAGAAGTCGATGAGCTCACAGGGAGTATCGATTTCGGCCTGATAGCAGACCTTGCTTTGACCAAGCATGGTGGCAGCGGCAAGCGTGTGACGCCAGGGACCGGCGAGCAGCTCGGCAGCCCTGAGGAAGATCGCGGCCCGGTCGTCGTACGACAGCCGCTGCCAACCAGGGGCCGCCTCGCGCGCCGCGGCAATAGCCGCTCGCACCTCGTCGGCAGTAACACTGTTCAGCGTTCCCAGGACGGCATCCTTACGGTGCGGCTGCACCACATCGAACGGCTGACCGCCCCCGAGCCGTTGCTCGCCACCGATTGTCATGGTGAGTTCTGCCCGCTCACTCGCCAGCTGCTTCAGCCGCTCCTCGAGGGCGCTGCGTTCCGGGCTACCCGGCGTGAAGTTGTTCGGGGGTTCATTGACCGGTGCTGGAACGTCGGTAATCGCGTCAATCATCTCTATTCACCCTTCACCAAAAGATCAGCGGCCAACCACCGCACGTAGGAAGAAGAACATGTTGGCCGGCCGCTCTGCCATCCGCCTCGTGAGGTAGGGGTACCAGGCCTCACCGAACGGTATGTAGACCCGGACCCGGTAGCCGGCCGCGGTCAGCTCGTGCTGCAGATCCCGGCGGATCCCGTACAGAACTTGAATTTCGAAGTCCTTCGGGCCCTTGCCAGCCTTGACCGCAGCTTGCTTGGCGTAGTCGATCAGCTCTCCGTCATGGGTACCGAAAGCCGGGTCGGTGCCGTATTGGAACAGCCAGTCGGTGAGGTATTTGTACTGCGCTTTGATTTCGTTCTTGCCCTGTTGCGCGAGCTCGAGCGGTTCGGCGTAGGCGCCCTTGACCAGCCTGATCCGCGGCTTCAGCGACGCCATGGCCTCCAGGTCGAGCGGAGTACGCCGCAACGCCGCCTGGATGGCGAGCCGCGTCTCCGGATGCTTGGTGACCGCCTCCCGGAACAAGCTCAGTGTGTCCGAGACCAGGCCGCTTTCCTCCATATCGACCTCGACCCGGACGCCAGCACTTTGGGCATGATCAAGAATCTCATTCAGGTTCGCCACACAGGTATCGCGATCAACTGTCTGCCCGAGTTGTGACAGCTTGATCGAGATTGTTGCGTCCAGACGGCGCTCTGCGATCGCGTCGGTCGCCTCCTCATACTGTTCGACAGCGTGGGTAGCGCCAGCAAGATCGGTCACCCCCTCGCCCAGCATGTCAAGGATCGCGCCGATGCCCTCAGCATTGAGCTGGGTGGCGACCTCCAGTGCCTCATCGAGCCGTTCACCGGCGACAAACCGATGCGACACTCGGCGAGCCATCGGATTTTCCATCATTTGCCGCTGCACGCGGGGGTTATTCGTCGCCCACAGCAAGACTCGGTTGACCATCATGCCTCCCATGCGTCGATATCACAGGCCTTTTACGGTTCTTCCTGATCTTTCGCGACGCGGTGCGCAACGACCCCGATCGATGCTCACTTGCCAGCAGCGGCGTCCATTTCTCAGCTTAGCGAGTGGGCCTGCGCTCGTGAATCCACTTCTGCAGACGCCGTCGTGAGCTTGTCGAAGGACGCCGTCCTGAGCCTGTCGAAGGACCTCTCGCGGAGGACGCTGTCGCCTCGTAGTGTGGTGATCACGGAGCGAGCCTGGGCACAAACGAGGGAGAACGAGTATGGGCGCGTTAGTGGTTGGTGTGCCGAAGGAAATCAAGGACAAAGAAGGTCGAGTGTCGGTACAGCCCGATGGCGTCGCCGAACTGGCCTACCACGACCGGGAGATCGTGGTACAGAGCGGCGCCGGATTGGGCAGCGGGTTTTCCGACGACGAGTACGTAGCGGCCGGCGCTCGGGTTGTCGGCACTGCGGATGAGGTGTTCGCCGCTGCGGACTTGATCGTCAAGGTCAAGGAGCCCATCCCTGAGGAATATGAGCGATTTCGGCCCGGCCAGCAACTCTTCACCTATTTGCATCTAGCGGCCGACCGCCGGCTCACCGAGTTCCTCCTTGATCAGCGCATCGACTCGATCGCGTACGAGACCGTGCAGACCCCAGACGGGCGGCTGCCACTGCTCACGCCGATGAGCGAGGTTGCCGGGCGCATGTCTGTCCAGGCCGCCGCCTATCACTTGCAAAGCACCTCCGGCGGGGCCGGCCTGCTCCTGGGCGGCGTCCCCGGTACGCCAGCCGCGAAGGTCACCATCATTGGCGGCGGCGTCGCCGGAACCGAGGCCGCCAAGATGGCACTCGGGTTGCGGGCAATCGTGCGAGTGTTGGACGTCAATGCGGCGCGACTGTCCTATCTGTCCGACGTCTTCGGCGGTCGGCTCGACCTGGTAATTCCGAACCGAGCGCGGACTGCGGCGTACGTCGCCGAATCCGATGTAGTGATCGGCGCTGTTTTGGTCGCCGGCGCCAAGGCGCCAAAACTGGTGACCCGCGACATGATCAAGAGCATGCGACCAGGCAGTGTCGTAGTCGACATCGCCATCGACCAGGGCGGCTGCTTCGAGACCAGCCGACCGACCACACACTCCGATCCGACCTACATCGAAGAGAGTGTGGTGCACTACTGCGTCGCCAACATCCCCGGCGCCGTGGCACGCACTTCGACCCTCGCGCTTACCAGCGCCACCTTGCCCTACTTGGTTCCCGTTGCGACCCACGGCGTAACGGGCGCGGCGGCCCACGATCCGGTTCTGGCGAAGGGGCTGACCACACTAAGCGGCAAGTTGGTCTCTGGGCCGGTGGCTGAGGCGCACGGTCTGCCCTACGAGGACCCAGCCACTCTGTTGGCCGCGGACAAACTGTGACTTCTTCCGACCTTCCGCGTCTCTCGCGATCGCTGCCCGATACGCCCGAGGCGGCGCCGGTCCGGATCGTCCACCTTGGCGTCGGGAACTTCCATCGGGCCCATCAAGCCTGGTACACATCACATAGTCCCGATGCCGGTGACTGGGGTATCGCAGCGTTCACCGGCCGGCGAACTGACATGGCGGATGCGTTACGGCCGCAGGACTGCCTGTACACCTTGATCACCCGCAGCGCTGAAGGCGACTCTTTAGAACTGGTCGGCGCGCTCTCGTCAGTTCATGCCGCCGCCGAGCACGAGACATACCTGGACTATCTGAGCCGCCCCGAGTTGGCGATTGTCACCATCACCGTCACCGAGGCCGGTTATCTCCGGGGCGCCGATGGGCATCTTGATCTTGCCGGAAACGTCATCATGTCGGATCTGCAGGCCTTGCAGTCCAACCTCGGTAACCGTGTCGCCTCGCTCCCGGCCAGACTGGTGGCCGGGTTGGCCGCTCGGCGCGCCGCGGGCGCAGCTGCGCTCACCATCTTGTCCTGTGACAATCTGCCGGAGAACGGCGAGGTGACAAAGACGGTGGTGCAAGATCTGGCCGGCATGGTGGATGAGACGTTGCCCGGCTGGATTGACTCTCACATTGACTTCGCGACCTCGGTGGTAGACCGCATTACCCCAGGCACCACGGATGAGGATCGTGGGCTGGTGCAACAAAAATGCGGATATATCGACGCATATCCGGTACCGACGGAGCCGTTTAGCGAATGGGTGGTCTCGGGCCAATTTCCGGCCGGTCGGCCACGCTGGGAAGAAGCGGGCGTGGCACTGGTTGAGGATGTGGGGCCGTTCGAGCAACGCAAGCTCCGGCTCTTGAACGGCTCCCACTCGATGCTGGCCTACGCCGGCAGCGTTCGGGGACATTCCACCATCGACGAAGCCATCGCCGATCCGGACTGCAGGTCCTGGGTGGAGTCGTTCTGGGACGAGGCGAGCCGCCATCTCACCCTGCCGGCGGCAGACATCGCGGCGTACCGGGCGGCCCTACTGGACCGGTTTGCCAATCCTCGAATGGGTGATCAACTCGCTCGGATCGCCGCAGACGGCTCCACCAAGCTGCCGGTGCGGACGCTGCCGACTCTGCGCGCGGAGCGGTCAGCTGGACGGGTGCCCACGGGCTGCGCCACCACGGTCGCCGCCTGGATATTGCATCTGCGCGGGTTGGGCGCACCAATCAAGGACGCAGGCGCCGGTCCCGCTCAACACGCAGCCAACTCTGGTGACCTACCTACTGCGGTGCCTGCGGTCCTCAACACCTTGCAGCCTCGGCTCGGCCAAGATCAAGACTTGGTCGACGCTGTTCTCGATCAGGCCAAAGCCATCCAGTCATAGAAATGATGGACAACGGCACTTCCGCAGATCGGCCCGCTCCTCCGATCGGAGAGTTCCAGGAGGTCGACGGCCGCCGCATCTGAATGCCTGCCTGCGTTAGGCGTCTCGAGATGTCTAACGGGGCATCTCGAGACTGATCTGACACGCGTTACCCGTCTTACGACGGGAACGTGTGCAACGAGGTGCCCTAACCTGTGCCCCGCTTGTCAGAACCCAGTTGAGTTATAGGTCAACTGGGTTCTAACGAGTCGAAGAGCAGCGAGCTCAATCCACGCCGTACGCCGGGGACGTCGGCCACCTTCCGAATGGCAAGAACCGTGCCATCCACGTACGGGTCCGGGCTGTCGCCCGCGTCGTGGCGCATGATCAGTCGCTCTCCAGCGCCACCGAAGACGATCTCTGTGGAGACCACAAAGCTGGGGAGTCGCACTGAGTGGATTTGCGTACCGGCCACCTCGGCACCTCGTGCCTCGACCGGGCCACTTAACTGCGATAGCGCTACTGCCGAGCTTGGGGTGCTGATCTTGCCCAAGATCTCAGCGAGTTCCCGTGCGGTACCGCTGGGTACATCGGGTTTGCTGGCGCTGGCGTAGTCGATGATCTCCCAGTTCGCTAGATGCTCGGCCGCCTGGGCGGCAGCTCGTTGCAGGATTGCGGCCATGATCGAAAAGTTGCCCGCGGCTACTACACCGACGCCGCGGTCGCGGGCGAGCCGATCAAGCTCCTGGTAATCATCTGCAGTGAGCCCGCTCGAGCCGACGACCGCGTGGACTCCAGCTTGTACCGCGGTCCAGATGTTCCCCTTGACTGCGGAGGCGCTGGTGTAGTCCACCAACACATCAACCTCCGCGGATTGCAGTGCCTCCGAGACCGACCCATAGACGTAGCCGTCGCTTCGGGACCCGGCGGCTTCTGCCAAGGTCATCCCCGCCACGGACCGGGACACCGCACAGGTCAAGATCAAGTCATCCGACGCGTCGATCGCAGCAACGATCGGCGGCGCGGTCCAGCCGGTGACGCCAGCAAAGCAAATCTTGATCACGACACCGACCCTAATTGATCAAGACCACTTCCCCTTGCGCCGCGCTGCTGTACGAAGCACAACTGGGCGGATTATGCCGCGAGTATGCGGCAGATCCGCCCAGCGAGATCACCTCGAGGCGAGAGTGTCGGCCGGCGATGTTGAAACAGGTACGGGTTGACCTTGCTCGGCCGACCGTAGCGCAGCTCCTACAACGTTCATCATGCTGAGTGCAGTGTCGAAGTTGGTGTCCATTGGTCGGCCATCGCGTACGCACCGCAGGAACTGCTGGATCTCAGCAATGAATGCTTCGCCGTACCCGGTCCCCACGCCGCCGCCGGGCATCGCTGCCACATCGGTGAAGTAGGGATGCGAGGGACTGGTGAACACCGTTCGTGGCCCGTTGTGGGCGGCTGCGATGGTGTCAGCGGTGAACAGCTGGAACTCTCCGGCCCGAATTGAGTCGAACCGCGCATGCCCACCGGTTCCGAAGACCTCCACTCCCAGGGAATTGGGAATCCCTTGGGCAATGCGGCTGAGCGTGACTTGACCATGGGCACCGTTGGCGAACTCGACGGTTAGCATCGCGGTGTCGTCGTTGGTGACTGGGCCGGTCTCGGGAGATGTGAAGCCCCCTCGCCCAATCGCACCGTGCCCAATCGCCCCCTCCACCGGTAGCGGTCTGCTTGTGATCACGGTTCTCAGGTCCGCAGAGAGTACCCGGGTAATCGGTCCGGCAACGTACTGCACCGCATCGATTGCATGGGAGCCGATGTCGAGAAGCGCGCCGCCACCCGACTGCTCTTGGGAGTACCTCCAGGAGAGAGCTCCAGCCGGGTCCGCGGCATAGTCGGCGTAGTACCAGCCGCGTACGGTGTGCGACTCCCCCACCTCTCCTGCCGCCACAGCCTCCGCGACGGCAGCCAGGCCGGGCAACCGACGAAAGGAGAACCCGACGCCGGTCACCGCGGTCGATTGCTGGGCCTTGCCAGCCAGGTCGATGGCCTCATTGACGGTACGCCCGACCGGTTTTTCGGCGAACACATGCTTGCCCGAGGCCAATACCTTGGTCAGCACGGTCAGGTGCAGAAAATTGGGCAGCGCGACACTGACGACATCAACGTCCGGGTCGTGCAGCAGTTCGTCAATGTCACCAGTCACCGAGGCGAAGCCATAACGGTCAGCGACATTTTGAGCCAAGGCGATGTTGGGATCGACGACCGTGCGCAGCTCCACGTTCAGGTTCGCCAGGTCGGGCGCCATCATGGCGTTGCGATAACCAAAGGCGTGGGCCTGGCCGGCCATGCCAGCGCCGACGAGCCCAACACGGATTGGGATCTTCATGAGGATGCCGCCCCCATTCTTTCTGTGCCCTCGCCTTGTGGGCTTTCCTTGCGGATGCTCTGGAGTTCATGCTGCAGTGCCTCGAGTTCAGCTCCGCCCGACATTTGCTGCGTGAGCTCGGGCATGGTGATCTCGCTCTTGCTGTAATCACCGACGCTTCGCCCGCGCTGCAGCAGCACGAAGTGATCACTTACCGGGTAGGCGTGGTTGGGATTGTGGGTAATGAAGATCACGCCGAGACCGCGCTCTCGTGCCTGCGCGATATAGCGAAGCACTACACCGGCCTGGCGGACGCCGAGCGCGGAGGTTGGTTCATCCAAGATCAGCACTCGCGCTCCGAAGTACACCGCCCGGGCAATCGCAACCGACTGCCGCTCACCGCCCGACATTGTGCCGATGGGTTGTTCGGGGTCGCGGATCTGAATCCCCATTTTGCGGAGTTCGTCGTGAACGATCTTCTTGGCCTCGTGGGACTTGAGCCAGCCGTACGTGGCAGGCTCAGATCCCAGGAAGAAGTTGCGCCAGATCGGCATAAGTGGTGCCAAGGCGAGGTCTTGGTACACGGTCGCGATCCCTCGATGCCGGGCATCCCGGGGTGAGGCGAAGCGGACCGACTCGCCGTCAACGAGGTACTCCCCGGTGTCTGGCGGATGAACACCTGACAGAGTCTTGATGAAGGTCGATTTCCCGGCGCCATTGTCGCCGAGCACCGCAGTGACTTCGCCGGCGCGGACTCTGCAGGAGACGTCTTGGAGTGCCTTCACCCGTCCGAACGACTTGGTGATGTTCTTCACTTCCAACAGCGGCGTCGTCATGATTGTGCTCGTTTCTTGAGATAGAGGTTGACCAGCACAGCGACCAACAAGATCGCGCCGAGGAAGAACTTGAACAGTTCACTCGGCAGGCCAGCCAGAGGCATGCCTTGCTGGACCATGCCGAAGATCAGTGCGCCGATAGAGGCGCCGACAACAGATCCGGCACCGCCGGTCAGCAGGCAGCCGCCAATGACCGCGGCGATGATGAAGTTGAACTCCTGACCGATGCCGGTGGTCACCGTCGCCGAGGCGTAGCGGATGACGGTCAGCTGACCAACCAGCCAAGCGGCCGTCGCAGTTCCCATGAAGAGCGCGATGCGCACCCTGGCAACCGGGACACCGACCGCGAGCGCTCCAGCAGGGTTGCCGCCAACGGCGGCAATCCAGTTGCCGGCGGTCGTCTTCCGCAGCAACAGGGCGCCGATCACGGTGATCACCAACCACCAGATCAAGGAAACCTGGAAGCCACCCCACGAGGATCCGAACAGAGCCTGGGCGCTGGCGTACCCGTTGTATTCGCTTATTCCTGACACAGTCACCTGGTTGGTCAGACCAGTCGTGACGGCATAGTTCAAGCCCCACAGCATGAAATAGGTCGCCAGGGTGATGATGAAGCTCGGCAACAGTGTCTTGTGCACCATGAGCCCGTTAAGGAACCCAATCACCAGGGCGAAGATCAACGATGCCGCGATGCCGAACCAGACGTTGGTGTCGAGCTGGGTGGTGACCAGTGCGGTGACCAGGGCGGTGGATCCGATCATGACGCCAGAGGAGAGGTCGAACTCCCCGCCGATCATCAATAGCGCCACCGCCACCGCCATGATGCCTAGCGTCGCTGCCGGATCGAGGAAGTTACCGATTCCTTGCGGGGTGGAGAATGCGGGTGCGGCAATTGAGAAGCCAACGAAGATCAGCAGAGCGGCTACGGCTGCCCCGAACTCCTGCGACATCAGAACTTTGCGGACCGAACCGGTCCTGAGCAATCTGTCGTCGAACTCATCCGGCCCCAGGGCCGCCTCTGCTTCGGTGTGAGGAGCTGGCGTCCCGACGCCCGGTTCTTGATGCTGAGTAGTCATGATCAGCGCGTCCCCTTTCCAACCAGCTCGGTGATCGGGCCCACGTTGTCCTTAGTCACGAAGGCGGGCCCAGTAAGGACCGGCTGTCCGCCGCCTACGCTGTTCAGGTTGTCGTGGTAGAGCACCAACATCGCAATTGGCAAATAGCCCTGCAAATACTGCTGCTGGTCCACGGTGAACAAGATCTCGCCCGCTTCGATGGCCTTCAGTACGTCGGCGTTGATGTCGAATGCGCCGACCTTCGCAGCACTCCCAGCGTCCTTCACCCCGGCGAGCGTGGCAGTTGCCACGTCAGGGTTCAGCGCCAGAACCGCGTTGATCGACTGATTGCCCAACAGCTTCGACTTCACCGTGGACTGGATCCCTTGCGGATTGTTCAGGTCGACCTGCAGGTTCTCGACCTGACCGCCAAACGTCTCGGCCGCACCCTTGCATCGCTGCTCCAGTCCGATATTGCCGGCCTCGTGGATGAGGCACACCAGATTTGTGCCGCCTGCTTGCTTGAGCTGCTCCCCCGCGCCTCTGCCAGCCACCGTTTCGGTCTGCCCAACGTGGCTGATGGCACCGAACTCTGCAGACTTGTCAGCGCCGGAGTTGATCGTGACGAACGGGATGTTCTTGCTTTTGGCTGCTGCCAGCGCTGATTGCAGTGCATCCGGATTAGCCATCGATACCACTAGGCCGGTTGGGTTTTTGGCGACTGCGGCATCGATCAGCTTGGCCTGCTCCGAGCCCTCCACGTTCCCAGTGACTTCGACATTGACCCCGTACTGCTTGGCGGCGTCCTCTGCGCCGCGTTTGACGACGTTCCAGAACGAGCCGTCCGGGTTGCCGTGGATTACCACTGCGTAGCTCAAATCTCGGGCTTCACTCGCGGCCCCTGGAGCGTTTTCCTCCTGAGAGGAGGTTCCCTGACCTCCGGTGCCGCAGCCGGCGAGCAGGAGCAAACCAGTTGCCGCAGCTCCGACGGCTCTGAGTTTCCAACTCTTCATCGAGACTTCTCCTTCTTCTTCATGTCTGAATGGGGATTTCCGCCGGCGGCTGCCAGCAGGGATTGGTGGGTGAAAATTGGCAAGCGCCGGTGCGGATTCTCAGCGCAGTCGCACCGGCGCACCGCATCTTGCGATGTGCTCCCGGGTTCGGGTCGCGATGGGCAGTGGGACGTCGAACGACTCGACCGGATACAGGTCTTGTTCGACAATCGCGTACGTGTCTGGCCTAATGGCCGCCATGGCCTCGAGGATTGGGGTGAACTCGGGAATCCCCTGTGGCGGCTCGATCATGATGCCCAGCTGGACGGCCGTAGCGAACGGGATGTCGTTCTTTAGCACATGCGCCAGCAATTGCGGCTGCACCTGCTTGAGGTGGAGGTAACCGATCCGGTCGGGATACTTCTGGATCAGGCCGAGGTTGTCCCCCAAGTAGTAGGCGTAGTGTCCGGTGTCCAGGCAGAGGTTGGTGTACTGAGGGTCGGTGCCCTCTAGCAGCCGAACGATCTCTTGTTCGGTGCCGATCGGGCTTTCGGCATGCGAGTGGAACTGTTGCGCAACACCGAACTCCTCAAGGAGCGCTTGACCGAGCCGGTCGTGCCCACTAAGGAAGTGCGCCCACTCCTCCGTGCTGAATTCGCGGTTGCCAATGACCGCTCCGCCGCTTTCCCGTTCCCAGAGCTCAGGGATGACGACGACGTGGCGGGCGCCCAGCGCGGTGCTGAGCCCCACCACCTCTCGGACCACTTGCCATGCGGCATCAAAGGCGTCCCTGCCCCGGTGCAAAGCGGTGAAGACCGTGCCAGCTGACAGCTCCAGATCCCTGCGTAGGAGCTCGTCTTTCAGTCGGGCCGGGTCTGTTGGCAGGTAACCGTACGGACCAAGCTCGATCCAGTGGTAGCCAGCCTGCTGAACCTCATCAAGGAAGCGGGTGGCGGGGGTTTGCGCTGGGTCTTCGGGGTTCCATACGCCCCAAGAGTCCGGCGCCGTTCCGATCCTCAGGCCAGTGGTCCCGTAATCAACCATCAGCAGCTCCCTAGGTGGGTTCCTCGTTGACGGCGCTCCCCTAGCGTTGTCTAACGCGCTTTAGAACCTGCAATCTAGAGCGCTTCAGATTGCTTGTCAATACTTAAGCACATAAGTTTCTAGCGCGCTTTAGATCCCCATATTTAGCTGCCGGCCTGAGCTTCCCGCCGGCCCTACACCGAGTTGTCAGCGCCGGTGGTCGTCATAGCAACCACGGACGCTGACAAGTCAGGCCGCTGGCGGCGCAGTTGTCCCGCGGATTACCAATGTGGGTTTAAAGGTCTCCTCCATCGGCGGGGCGTCCGGATTAGCCATCCGTGCCAAGGCGATCTCTGCAGCTCGCCGGCCAAGCTCCTCACCATGGAGGTCCACGGTGGTTAGCGCAATCCCCGGTGGCCGTGACGCCGATGTGTTGTCATAGCCAATCACCGACATCTGCTCTGGCACAGAAATGTCGCGGCTATGAAGAGCGTCCAGCACGCCGAGTGCCGTCTGGTCGTTATGGGCGAACACCGCCGTGGGTCGGTCGGGGCTATCCAAGACCGGTCCGATTATGCGAGCTGCGTCCGCGCGCGAGTAGTCCGATACCAGGATCTGCGGCTGCAAGCCCGCTGCCTTCATGGTGCGGCTGAATGCCCGGCGCCGGCCACGGTAACCGTCTGAGCTTGGTGCCGCCAGGTGGAGAATGCGACGATGGCCGAGCTCCAACAGGTGCGAGACCGCAAGCTTCGCGCCTAACTCGTTGTTCGACACCACGTTGTCAGCGCCGGGAACCCGTCGAGCCACACTGACTAGGTCCGTTAACTCACGGTAGGAAGCCAGTTCCTTGTCCGAGAGCAGCAGTCCAGCGGCGACAACGACCTCCACCTGTGCTCTAACCAACGCATCCAATCCCGGCTTGTCCAACGTCCCGCCGGTGGAACCAACACTTAGGACAAGCTCGGTTCCGGCAGCAGCAGCCACATCGCGGATGCCGTCGTAAATGTCAGCGAACAGCTCATTGTGGAGGTCAAGAAGGAAGACTCCGAGCGTGTTGGTCGTGCGTCTTGCCAAACCTGAAGCCAGAGCATTCCGCTGGTAGTTCAGCCGCTCGGCCACGCCGAGGATCCGGTCTCGAGTGGAATCGCTCACTCCGTAGGCATCACGCAGAGCAAGAGATACCAGTGCCCGAGAGACGCCAGCCTCTCGGGCGACGTCTTCCATCGTGACCCGCATTGAGTCTTCTCCCTCCTGCGGGAATTTCCTCCAGTCCTAATCTATAAATTAGACCTTAAGCGCTCTAGACAAGCGGATCTGAAGCGCTCTAGAATAATTCGATCTGGCCACCATGTGGCTCATTTCAGGACAGAAGTGAGCCGGGTCTCCTTGGAAGATTGACGTGCCCCTGCAGCCCCTAATGAGTCGGACCGTGCCTGCGAGTAGCGGCGAACCAAGCGTCCCAGCGGTCAGTCTGCTGCGGGCGTCGATTGCTACGCCGACTCCGGTGCCGGCGTACCACCGCTTGGAAGAAACACTTCGCCAACTTATCGAGCGCCAAGCGTTGTTGCCTGGCGAGCAGTTACCGACCGAACAGCAGTTGGCTGACTGCCTGGGCATCAGCCGCCCCACCGTGCGTCATGCCTTGCAGCGGCTCGAGCGCGCCAACTTGATACATCGGGAACGCGGAAAGGGGACCTTCGTCAGAAGTAATCCGGCCAATCCGAGTGCGCACTAACAGCCCACTTTGCCGCTCGGGAATGGGCAGTTACTGCGCACTCGGCATTGAGAAGGTGGTTGGCACCCGAACGCCGCCGGCTCGTTTGGATCATCGCACCGATGACCCGGACCCCGACCTGGGTGCACACTGAGTTCCGTGGCCAGTGCGGCAACCTACAGCGTGGTTACCGCATTGAGCCATGTCGGACTCGTCCGTGACCATAACGAGGACAGCCTCGTCATTGGCCAATGGACTCTGTGTGCCGCAGAAACGCAGACGCCACAGAGTCTTGGCTTTCCGATTTCCAGCCCATTGGTGGTCGCAATTGCCGACGGTCTCGGCGGACATCCTGGCGGTGATGTTGCCAGCTCACTCGTGGTTCGCGAGCTCGCGCGCGCGGCACCAACACTCGACAGCGAAGAGAGCCTCCGGGATGTTCTGGGTGCCTGCAACCAGGCGCTGTACGAGATCGGCGCAGATCAGCCGACACTGATGGCGATGGGCACGACGGTCGCCGGTGTGTTGCTCACATCCGATCAAGTAATCGCGTTCAACGTTGGAGATAGTCGGATCTACTCGCACGGGCCTGACGGACTTCGACAAGTCAGCGTGGATGACCGCCCACCGCTAGCCCCTGGCCAGGAACACACCGCTCTCCTCACCCAAACGCTCGGTGGAGGGCTCACGCATGTCGACCTTGAACCACATCTCTCGGCATTTCCGCAATCGACCGAAGTGAGCTGGCTTATCTGTAGTGATGGGCTCTCAGACGTCGTCAACGACGAGGCTCTAAGTGAGCTGCTCAGTGAGGCCGAGGACGGTCAAGCCGCCTTCCTGCTATGGAAGGCAGCGATGGAGGCTGGCGGCCCGGACAACATTACGCTGGCCCTCATCCGAGTCGCATGATCGACCTGGAGGTGAAGGAGATGCAGGCGCAGCTACTGGGGTTCGGATCTATCGAGGTCGAGGGGCGGACGTACCAGAACGACGTCGTTATCGAAGGCGGCCAAGTGCGCAAACGGCGTAAGAAGCCTTCGAAGCCATACCGCGGCAAATTCGGGCACACTCCGCTGTCCGCTGACGAGGACCTCCCGTGGGGCAGCGACCGGCTGATCATCGGCACCGGTGCCTATGGCTCGCTACCGATCATGCCCCAGGTCGTCGAGGAGGCCCGCCGTCGAGGGGTGGACCTTATCGCCGTCCCCACAGAGGAGGCTTGTCAGCTCATTGCCGACCTCGACCCGCGTGAAGTTCACGCCATACTTCATGTCACCTGCTGACGCTGCTACTTCACCCGCCTGCGGACCTTCCGTCCCGCTTTGGCCGCAGCCTTGCCGGGCTTCGACTTCTTGATTTGCCGGCTCGCGCCGTCAATCTGGCGTCGCAACCCCTTTCGGCCCTGCTTTACCGGATGAGCCACGTCGCGCGGCAGCATCAGCCGGACCGCCATCCCAAACAGGCGGCGCGAGACCCACAGCAGTGGCAGGCCAACCGGCAGCAGGACGACGGTGATACAGAGCACGATCGCGACAAGTCCGAGAACTGCCGCAGCGATCCACAGGAGAGTGCCAGCGATACCGCGCAGAATTCTCATCAGTGCTCCCTAACTCAGCGGCAACAGCGAACCGCGCGGACCCAGCTTGCCGCATGAGCCTCGGTGATCAAGAGGACCCTCAACTGTGAACCTCACCTAGTCTCCTCGTCCGGAGGCGCTGGGGTGTCAGATCCTCCGCTCGACACATCCACCGGTTCTCGAGAGGTTCGGCGGACGGCGCGCGGCTTTTCCTTACTCGGTGAGGCGCTGACAAGCGCGTTTACCCAGCTGGCCGGGACGGAATTGTCGAGCAGGACCGACTTTAGGAACAAGGTGGCTGGCACAGCCAGTAGTGCGCCAAGAGGGCCGAGAACGTAGGCCCAGAAGACTAGCGAGACAAAGGCGGCGGTAGCGCTGATACCTACCGCGTCGCCGGTGAACCGTGGCTGAATGATGGTTTGAACCACGACGTTGATGACCGTGTAGACGACCACCACGGCGACCGCGCTGCCCACTCCACCGTCAAGCAGAGCGATGAGGGCCGGCGGAATTACCCCGAGGATAAAGCCGATGTTCGGTATGTAGTTCGTCACGAAGGCCAGCACTCCCCACGTGACGTACAGGGGGACTCCGATGATTACCAGGCCGATTACGTCGAGGACGGCGACGATGAAGCCGAACACCGTGGTGACGATCCAGTACTTCCGAACTCTGGTAGCGAAGTTCTTTAAGCCGTCAGCGATGTGCGGACGGGTCTCACGAATCACCCCGAGTCGCTCAGGCATGCTCGCGGACTCGAAGGCTAGAAAGATCACTACCGTCACAATGAGGAGTAGCAGCGAGATCCCGCCCCCAATGCTGCTCAGCAGAGCCTGAGCCGGGCCGGCCAGGCTACTTAGCTGGACCGATGAGGCCAGTCGCTCGATCTGCTCCTGCCCGTAGCCCAACCGAGTGCTGAGGTCGAGGAGGTAGGTGAAGATCTGGTTGAACGCGTTCGCATACTCGGGCAATGTCCCCACCAGCCGAGCAACCGCGAATGCCACCGAGCCCAAGATGAGGCCCAGGAGCAGGTAAATCGTTAGCAGGGACACTAGGCTTGCAAGCCAGGACGGCCATCGGCGCCGGACCAGGAAGTTGCGCAGCGGTGCGACGGTGATCACTAAGGTGATGACCAGGAACAGCGGGGCGATGATACTGGCCGTCGACCGCAAGCCGGCCCCGATAACGATAAGACCAGCGACAATGAGGATGGCGAAAAAAGGCGGACCCGGGCGCTGCCCCGCGACGGGCATGGAGTCGGTCTGGGCCTGCGCGGTGACGGTCTTGCCTGGCATAACAGTCTCCCCTCGGTGGTTCAGTTGGTCTAGCCTCCCGACCTCTGTACCCAGATCAACGGCTCCCCTTCTCGCGTATTAGCACTCCGTGTATCGGGTAATGAAACGTGGTGAGTCGAGATTGACTCGACGAGACAAGGATGTGCAGGCCGAAAGGCAGAGTTCAGGAGGCGAACGGCCGTAGGGGAAGCATGGATGATGACACTTTGAGCAGCGGCGACTTGGCGGAGCGACGGGGCTACACCAGCAGGCATGGTCAAGGCGGAGAGCCGTCGGCGGAGCCGGATGTCCTCCTCGACGTGCCTCAGCTGAGGGTGGAGGAGATTGTCATCGACGTTGAGGATTTGCGCGCCCATGTCTCGGTGCAGGCCGATGTGCTCAGCCTGCTTCGGCTCAGCGTCGGTGCGGATGTCCAGCTGGGCGGTGTCCACCTGGAGATTAGGGGCGTGGAGGCCCAAGCCCTGCTGAAAGTGCGGCTGGACAAGGTTGCCGAGATCATCAACAGAGTG
>DATFBI010000133.1:0-35585 GCA_035253925.1 Propionibacteriaceae bacterium | reverse complement strand
CGGGCGGAGCGACCATCTGAAGTAGGCGCCGCCCTTAGCTTTGCAGCCGAACGGCATGGCGGTTCTGGACCGTCTCGGGCTGCTACCCGCCGCGAGTGCTGTAAGCACGCGGGTTGACGGGCTGGAGATTCGAAGCGTTACCGGTCGCAGATTGCTAGTCGCCGGCATGCCTGATCTGGGCGCCGGGATTGATCACGCCATCGCGATTCGACGAACCGACCTTCACCGACTGTTGCTGGAGGCCGTCGAGGGTACGGACTCCGTCGACATACGTTTGGGTGCGCCGCGGTGAGCGCCGATCCGAGCGGAATGGTGAGTATCGGCTCCACAGGAGGCGACGACTCGAGATCGGGTCCGACGATTCTGCGGGCCGACGTCATCGTGGGTGCAGATGGAGTCAGCTCGGCGGTCCGCGGCACGGGTGGCTTCGAGGCCAAGGTGTGGCCGGGAAGCAGCTATATACGCGCGATTGTGAAGGGGCAGGTCAGGCCGGAATTAGAAGAGTATTGGACCCCTCTTGGATCTTTCGGCCATGCACCGCTAACTGGCGATTTCATCTACTTTTGGGCGGCAGCCCATGCGGCTGTTGCGGCTGACGCAGTAACTCGACGCGACCTTGGGGCCTTCCGCCAAGAGTGGCGACGGGTACTTCCCGCCGCAGCAGTCCTGCTGGACAAGGCGTCGTCCTTCGACGAGCTGCTGGTCAATACAGTCCGCCGCGTCGATTGTCGGCGCTGGTTTTCCGGACGCTTGGTTCTGCTCGGCGACGCAGCGCACGCCATGCCGCCGAATCTCGGCGCAGGAGCGAACAGTGCTCTGGTCGACGGCGTAGTGCTGGCCGCGGAACTCGCTAAGGCATCGTCCGTCGAGGACGCCCTGGCGGGATACGACAAGCACCGGCGTCCACCTGTCCGGCGCATTCAGAAGACGGCTGAAATACTCCAGCGGCTCTGCGGTGTCGAGCGAGTCACTACCTTGCGTGCAAGGGACGCTCTGTTCGCGGGAGTTGCCCGGTTGCCGTGGTTGGTTGAGGAGAACATTCGTCGGGCGCTGGCCACCGACGTTCACGTTGTCAGATCGGCATCGTTGCGTCGTTAGCTCAGCGCGCATTTTTCACTTCCTCAACAGACTCACGGCATATCTAGTTCTCATGAGCCCAAACGGTCATCAGATTCTTCATCGGAGCGGACTGCACGAACGTGAGAGAATTTGCCAGATATCCCAGGATTCCACCACGTCCCACTTGTCCGTCCCTAACTCGGGGATGTTCGAGAGCGAGCACATATGGCTGTTGATCTCAATTCCGCAACGGATCAAAGGTCCCTCGAACCTGAGCCGGCTGCAATCAAGCCTGCCCGCCTTCCAGGCTTACGAGATGATCGCTGGCCGGATCGACTGGCGACGGCCATGTTCGTCTTTGCGGCGTTTGTCGTGGTCGTCACTTTTGTTCCACCACTAAGAAGGTATTTCAGTCAGTGGCACGACATCGTCTCGATGTTGACGATCCCTGTCGTCCCGAATCTGGTGTACGCGGCTTTGCTGATCGCGGTCGGCGTCGCGTTACGCCGCAGACTTCGGGCCGCCTGGTGGATTTTCGTCATCTGGTGGATCATCGTGCCTCAGCTTGGCCGAATCTTCTCACTCCTCAACGATGGGCCGCTGCTGCAAATTGCCGGCTTGGTGATCATGACCGCAGTGCTAGTCATTCTCTGGCGTGCCAAGCCACAGTTCCAGGCGCGCGGCCGACTTCGGAACCTGCTCGCGGCGATCGCCTGCTTGCTGATTGGCCTCGCGGTGATCTTGATTCTCGGTACCTGGCTGGTGAACACCTTCGGCACTTCGCCAAATACGTCTACCTCGATACTCCATGTCGTGGACCGGTTCTTGGGCGAGGTCGGCCTAGTTCGGCGCGACGTGGTCCGGGCTCCGCTATGGGTCACCATCTTGCTGGATGTGATGGGCGCGGCGGTCATCCTTGCTTCGACGTATCTACTGTTCAAGCCTCCGCCGGAAACCAACACACTCAGCGCTGCAGATGAGGCTCGGGTTCGGACTTTGCTGCGTTCCTTCGGCGACTGGGACTCCCTGGGCTACTTCGCCACCCGACGCGACAAGTCCATTGTGTGGAACACCGGTAATCCGGCCACGGCACAGGCAGGGGTTTCGTACCGCGTAGTCGGCTCAGTCAGCCTGGCCAGCGGCAATCCGGTGGGCGATCCCGACCACTGGCGATCTGCCATCCATCAGTGGCGAGCCAAGTCTCGGGCTCACGGCTGGTCCCTCGCCGTTATGGGCGCCGGCGAACTTGGTGCAGAGGCGTACAACGAAGCGGGCTTGACGGCATTCGAGATCGGCGATGAGGCCATCCTCGATATGCGGTCCTTCTCCCTCAACGGCCCTGGCATGAAGCCTGTCCGGCAGTCCGTCAGCAGGCTGCAACGCCGCGGATACACCACTGCCGTCATGCGTCACGGTGATGTGGACGCCGCGCACTTCGAGCAGCTGTCCAACGCGGCATCGCGATGGCGCGGGGACGGTGGTGACGAACGCGGCTTCTCGATGGCACTAGGTCGTCTAGGAGACCCGCTGGATTCGGATTGCCTGCTGGTAGAGGCACACGACGAGGAGGGTGCCCTCCGAGCCTTCCTCAGTTTTGTGCCCTGGGGCCGCAATGGTCTCTCACTCGACCTGATGCGCCGCGATCCCACCGCTGACAACGGTCTTGTTGAGCTCATGGTGGCTTCCTTGGCGGAGCGAGCTGCCGTGTTTGGCGTTGGTCGGGTATCGCTGAACTTCGCTATGTTCCGCGAGGCTTTCGAGCGTGGCGCTGAGATCGGTGCTGGACCAATCGCCCGTTTGTGGCGGCACGCACTGGTGCTGGCGAGCCGCAACTGGCAGCTGGAATCCCTCTACCGATCCAACGCCAAGTACCAACCCGAATGGCAGCCTCGATACATCTGCTTCGAGTACACCTCGGACCTGCCGCGCGTCGGCACTGCAGCAGGCAGCGCCGAGGGTTTCCTGACGAAGCCATCGCTGGCGATGTTGAGCCGTCACGGCAAGGAACATGCCGCAGGTTCACTGGAACGCGCCGGCGATGACTATGCGGCCCAAGTAACGGCCAACATCCCGGAAGAACCGGATGCATTGACTGAAGCCTTGTCTACCGAGGGGCTACCCGAACAGGTGCGGGTACGCCGCGAGAAGCTGCAACGGCTCCGCGAGCAAGGCATCGATCCGTACCCGGTGACCTTCCCGCGGACGCACACGCTGGCACAGGTTCGAGAAGAGGCCGGCGAGCTGCCCCCTGATACGCGTACCGGCCGTCGTGCTTCGGTCGCCGGACGGGTGATCCTCAATCGCGACGGCGGCAAGCTCTGCTTCGCTACGCTACGGGATGGCAGCGGCGATCTGCAGATCATGATCGCGCTGGACGCCGTCGGACCTGAGATGCTCAAGCAGTGGCGGCAAGACGTCGATCTGGGTGATCAGGTAGGTGTTACCGGTGAGGTGATCACCACCAAGCGCGGTGAACTAACCCTTCGCGCCGACTCGTTCAAGATCACCAGCAAGTCCATCCGGCCATTGCCGGACAAGCACAAGGGCCTAACCGATCCGGAGGCCCGGGTCCGGGCGCGCTATGTCGACTTGATCGTCAGACCAGAGGCTCGTGACGTGGCATACGCCCGGGCCAACGTGGTTCGCAGCATCCGCGAATCACTCCATGCTCGAGGCTTTACCGAGGTGGAAACTCCGGTACTGCAGCTGATTCACGGCGGGGCAAACGCGCGGCCCTTCGAGACCCACATCAATGCCTACGATCTTGATCTTTACCTGCGGATCGCTACGGAGCTGCACCTCAAGCGGCTGATCGTCGGCGGCATGGAGAAGGTCTTCGAGGTCGGCCGACAGTTCCGCAACGAGGGGGTCGACTTCAAGCACAACCCTGAGTTCACCTCTTTAGAGGTGTACGAGACCTACGGCGACTACAACACCATGCGGGTGCTGACTCAACAGCTCATCCAGGAGGCTGCGATCGCGGTATACGGCTCACCGATCGCCCGCAGGGCGGATGCCGAGGGCATCGTCACTGAATACGACCTCTCTGGCGACTGGCCGGTCAAGACCATCTGCCAGGCGGTATCCGAGGCCCTGGGGGAGGAGATCACTGTCGACACCCCTGCTTCGGTGCTGCATCAGCACGCCCTGGCAATCGGGCTGGAACTCGAGCCCAGCGCCGGTTGGGGATATGTTCTGGAGGAGATCTATGGGGAACTGTGTGAGGGTCAAACCACAACGCCGGTCTTCTATACCGATTTCCCCAAGGAGAACTCTCCGCTCGCCCGTCAGCACCGCCATGATCCCCTGTTGGCCGAGAAGTGGGATTTGGTGATCTTCGGCGCCGAGCAGGGCACGGCCTACTCAGAGCTAACCGATCCGCTCGATCAACGTGAGCGACTGGTAGCCCAGTCTCTTCGCGCGGCCGCGGGCGACCCTGAGGCGATGCAAGTTGATGAGGACTTCCTGCAGGCCTTGGAGTACGGGATGCCACCCACCGGTGGTATGGGGTTGGGTGTCGACCGACTGGTTATGAACCTGACCGGTCTAGGAATCCGTGACACGATCTTGTTCCCGCTGGTGAAACCGCAAGTCTGAGGAGCCGCTTGGTCAGAACGAGGCCGACCGGGCGATGGCGTCCGAGAGCCGCCCGGTCAAGCCTTTGTCTTCTGCGATGTCTGTGCGTGCTGTGACGCCGAGGTCTGGTTTGTCGGTGATGATGCCGTCAACCGCAGCATCTATGTACTCCCGCATCTGCTGCTCGTCGTCGACCGTCCAAACAATCACGTTGTAGCCAGATGCCCAGGCCTGTCGGACGAATCGGGAGCTATAGGACTGTTGCTCGATGACTATGAAGTCTGCCTTGACATCTGGTATGCCACCGAAGTTGATCGGCACGATGAACCCCACGACTAGCTGCGGCCGAAGCCGCTTCAGCTCTTCGACCACCTCACGACTGAGTGTGTGGTATGTGTAGTGCTCGGTGACTCCGGCCTGATCAAGAACCGCAAGAAGTCGCGGCACCATGTCAGGGGTCTCGCCGCCGTGCAGCTTGATCTCCAGCAGCTGTGGCAGGTTCAACTGGATCGAGAGCCGAATCCACTCTTCGAGTGTAGGAATCTTCGCCTCCATGCCTCCAGCTCGAACGGTGATCTTGGTCAGCTCAGCTTGGGTGAGGTCTTTGACGTTGAGATTCTGGCCCGCCAGCCGCCGGAGATTCGTATCGTGCATCACCACGAACTTGCCGTCCTTGGTTTGCAGGACGTCGAACTCGACACGATCAGCCCCTGCGTCGGCCGCGGCTTGTAGGGCGGGAAGTGTGTTCTCCACTCCACCCTCAATGAACCCGCGGTGCGCTACGACCTCGGTTTCCTCGCTGTCGATCAGCCTGACCATGATCCGGTGGTTCAATACCGCGGTAATTCCGAATGCCAACACCATGACGCCCGCGGCCACACCCCACATCGTTCGATTGCTCGCTCCGCTCGCGTGGGATCGCGCTTTAAAGCCGCTGCCTTCCTCACTCACTCGCAGACGAAAAGCGTGTCTGCTCGCTCGTTCGTCCAGGACAGCGGCGCGCGATCCCATAAGCCGCGGTCGGCTGCCGGCGGCCGGCGACGGTTCGGAATACCAAACGAATGCCGAGGCTGGCCGCTGATGTTCTGGAAGGCGGTCCAGCCAATCCCGCATCATCGCGATCAGCGATTGCACGACGATGATCGTCAGCAGCGCTGTGATCACAAACACGCCGATCTGCCACACGCTGAGCCCGAAGGCGGCCAGCCACGGTGAGCTAGCGGGGGCGAGTAGGTCGGTGGCAATTGTCGGCGTCAAGGTCACCGCACCCAAGATGAAGGCGGCCAGCCCTGCCAGCATCGCAAGCAGGAAGAGCAAACCCAGAACCCGCAGCGAGCGCCACCGCGTCAGGCGCCAACTGGTTACAAAGGATTGCCAGACACCCGCTGTTGTGGTGCTCAGCACCGGCAGGGTAAGGATCAAACGCAGATTCAGATAGGTGATCAGCAGTAGCACCGCGCTGTAGATGAGATTTGACGGCGGGCTTTTGCTGAGCTCCTCGCTAATGAATGGTGGTACCGCAACCTTCTTGGTCAAGATCGACGTCAATCCCAGCTGTCCGAGCGGCAACAGCAAGATCAAATAGACGATCATCAACAACCCCTGCAGGTGGGCTAGTTTCTTGATCGTCTCCCACAGTTGGCGCAGCACAAGCCGGAACGAGGTGACGTTTCCAGATTGGTGGTGCGAGGCCAGGATGAACAAGGTGGCAAGCTCACCGACGACAGCGATCGCAGCGACGATGGCAATCACCAGAAGCGTGACATCGGCCAGTGGGTTGCGCAGCACATGCGAGATCCGGTCGTAGGCAATGCTGCCCAGCCCAGTTTGCAGCAGCACCAAGTCATAGAGCAGCCGGATCAGCGGAATGGCAATCAGAACCAAAAGCAGTTGCATGGCCCCGACGACCAGCACATAGAACTGAGGTTTCTGCCAGGTGATCCGATTTGCGATACCGATCGCGCGGAAGATGCCCACGGGCTTCTCAGTGCGTTGGGTTGCTGGCTGCTTTTCCCCGAGCTCGCTTACGGCCACCTGACATCACTTGCGGGGACTTGCCACTTGTCGATCATCGCAAGCCCGAGGAAATAATGCGAGACCTAAAAGAGAAGGGAGCCAGGTGATTAGGTACTCGCAGTGGCCTTTCGCCGAATCCCGAATAGCGTGAAGAGCAGTGCACCGCTAGCGGTAATCGTCAGCAACACCAACCCGACGGTGTAACTGTGCGCTGCCTCGTTGTAGGTAGCACCCATAACCAGCGGCGGGAAGAACCCACCGAGCCCACCAGCAGCGCCAACGATTCCGGTGATTGCCCCAACCCGCTCGGCTGGTGCCAGCTCCGCAACCCAGGCGAAGACTCCACCAGTACCGAGTCCGAGGAAGAGGGCCATCAGAACGAATGCCGTGCCAGCCGGGATCTCGGGCGGCAGCCGCAACGCGATGATCACCGACATCACCGCCGCGCCGGCAAGGGAAATGGCGACGACCTTACGCGGGCCGATCTTGTCTGCCAGGGTGCCGCCGATCGGTCGTGCGATCACCGCGGCGATGGCAAAGCCAGCAGTTCTGGTACCGGCACCGGTCAAGTCGAACTCGTAGACGTTCTTGAGATAGGTGGGCAGATAGGTCGAGAACGCCACGAAGCCACCAAACGTCACGGCGTAGAGGAATGCCATCTGCCAGGTCAGCGGCAGCTTGGCGGCCGCAGCCAGTTTGGGTATGACCGGTGCGAGGTTGGGCTTCCAGGCAGGTGAGTCCCGCATCGTCAACCAGAGGACGACGCCAACCACGACCAGCGCACCCGCGATGAGCAGGTGGGTCGGGACGTAGCCGATGCTTCGCACCAGCCGGGGTGTGAAGAAGGCAGACAACGCGGTGCCGCCCATGCCGGCGCCGAAGACTCCGGTCGCAAAGCCGCGCCGCGCCGGCTCGAACCAGGCATTCACAAACGGGATGCCAACGGCGAATGTAGTGCCGGCCAACCCCAGGAAGAAACCGAAGACCAGCAGTAGCGGATACGACCTCAACGATCCGGCAAAGGCCACGAGGAGTACCGGGACAGCCGAGGCCAGGGTGAGCACCGTGAACATCATGCGACCGCCGTAGCGGTCGGTGAGTGCTCCTACAGGCACTCGGCCCAAAGATCCGACAAGCACCGGCATGGCAACCAGGAACGATTGCTGAGTGGCGTTCAAGCCGAGTTCGGAGCTGTACCGGACGCCGAGGGGCGCAACGATGTTCCACGCCCAGAAGGTGATTGCGAAACCGATGAGTGCTAAAACGAGGTTCTTGGTCTGGCCCGTCTTAAGGGTGGTGTCGCTCGGAGCGGTGCTGGCCACTGACTCCTCCTCTCAGGCGTCCGGGGTGCGATCGCGGGTCCCGACCGGAGCCCAGCCGCGGTGCGTCGGGGCGGCTCCGGGAGCGGCCAGATCATCGCGGCTCCGATAGACGATGTAGGGCCGGAACAAGTAGTGCAATGGGACCGTGAACGCGTGCACCAAGCGCGTGAATGGCCAAATGGCAAACAGCAGCATCCCGATGAGGGTGTGTATCTGGAATGCCAGCGAAGCCTCCGACATCAACTCGATCTTGGGCGAGAAGTAGAACAGCGAGCGGAACCAGGGCGAGACGGTCTCCCGGTACGTGACATCTTGGTGTCCGCCGAAAACGCTCAGCACAGTCGTCGCGAGCCCCGCCACAATCGCGGCCACCAGGACCACGTACATGAACTTGTCATTCTTGGTTGTGGCCATAAACACCGGCCCAGTAGTGCGACGCCGATAGATCAAGATCAAGATCCCTGCCAGCGTGCAGATGCCGGCAAGCGTGCCCCACAGCAGCGCATTGAAGTGATAGATGCCCTCGCTAATTCCGACGGCCTCGGTCCACGACTTTGGGATCACCAAGCCACCGATGTGACCGATGATCACTACCAGGATTCCGAAGTGGAACAGCGGAGAACCGATCCGTAGCAGCCGTGACTCATAAAGCTGCGACGATCGAGTGGTCCAGCCGAACTGGTCGTAGCGATAACGCCAGATCAAGCCGCCCACCAAGATCGCCATCATTACGTACGGAAGCACGCCCCACAGCAAGATACTCATCGCAAACCTCCAGGATCCAGTGGAGTGCCGTACGGCTCCAGGCCGACCGACTCTGATGGTGGTCCAGCTGCGGCCATTGACATCACGGCCTTTCGATCGGCGGGTGACGGACCGGGGAGCGTACGGCAAACGGCTGCCACGACGCCGGCGTACGGGGTGCCTTGTTCTGCCAGAGCCAACCGCAGCAACTCCACGCTGCTCCGGTACTCCTGTAGCAATGCCGTGCCATCGACAGGATCGACAATGGCTGCGTACTCCAAGACCATCGGCAGGTAGTCAGGCAGCTCGCCTCTGGTGTCGACCAAGAACCCCGAGCGGCGATATCGCTGCTTGAACGCAGCCAGCACCTGACCGCGTCGCCGGGTGTCTCCGTCGGTCCAGTACGACAAGTACAGGCTGTGCTTGCGCGAGAGGTCGAAGACGTCGACGTAGTGCGTCTGAATCGCCGGTAGATCTTCGGAGTCCCAGTACGCCAGCAATGGCTCGAAGCGCTCTGCCTCGCGTGCAGCGCTCTCGGCAAGCGCGGCGCGCAGCAAGCCGGAGGTCGCGATAACCTCGCGCTCCGGATAGCCAAGGCACACTGCGGCTGCTTGGTGCACCACCCGGCTCGCCTCTTGGCGGCGGCCTTTCACGCCGGCTCCTGGCGCTTGGGGAAGATGCCCTCAGGTGCCCCCTTGCCGTCCCAGTTGAGCAGGTTCACCCGGCCCTGCAGCTCCTCGCCCGAGACACTGAGATCGGAAGTCTGGCGTTGCCGCAGCGCCTGGAAGGTCTCGACGGCGACGGGGGCCGGGCGCCCACTGGCCTCGCCGAGGGGTGGTTGCTCGTACGGTCCGTACTCAAGCGAGCAACCGAGCTCCTCCAGCTCGTGCGCCCGCTCGACGTGTGCTGTGGGAATCACGTATCGCTCGTTGTACTTCGCTATGGCCATCAAGCGATACATCTCACGCATGCTTTGATCGGTCATTCCCACTGATGCCGCAATGGAGTCATCCTGAGGTTGCTGCAGCGTGATGTTGCGCATGTGGGCCCGCATTGCCGCCAGCACGGTGAGCACACGCTCGATCTCAGCAACATCACCCGCGGTGAACAGCTCAGCCAAGTACTCCATCGGAATCCGCAGCGAACGAATCGCGCCAAACAAGACACCGGGGGACTCCGCATCGTGGCCTTGATCCCGAAGCAGATCCACGACGGGGGAGAGCGGCGGGATGTACCAGACCATGGGCATCGTGCGGTACTCAGGATGCAACGGCAGCGCGACCTTGTACGTCTTGGCCAGCGCGTACACCGGTGAACGCCGGGCCGCATCCAGCCAGTCCGGCGGGATACCCTGCTGTCGAGCCGCTGCCAGCACCTGCGGGTCATTGGGATCCAACATCAAATCCAGCTGCGCGGCGTATAGGTCCTGTACGTTGGGTGTCGCGGCAGCTTCAGTGACCCGGTCGGCGTCATAGAGGAAGAGGCCGAGGTAGCGTAGCCGCCCGACACAGGTCTCGGAACAGACCGTTGGCAACCCGACCTCGACCCGCGGATAGCAGAAGGTGCACTTTTCGGCCTTACCGGTCTTGTGATTGAAATAGATCTTCTTGTACGGGCAGCCGGTCACGCATTGCCGCCAACCTCGGCAACGATCTTGATCAACAAGGACGATGCCGTCTTCGGCTCGTTTGTAAATCGCGCCGGAGGGGCAGGACGCCATACAGGATGGATTCAGACAGTGCTCGCAGATTCGCGGCAGATAGAACATGAAGGTTTGCTGGAATGCAAACTTGATCTTCTCCTCAGACTCCTGGCGCACTCGCTGCACCATGGGGTCAAGATGTCCATGCTCACTAACCCCACCGAGGTTGTCGTCCCAGTTCGCCGACCAAGTGATCTTGGTGTCGTCACCGGTGATCAAGGACTTTGGCCGGGCCACCGGAAAGTCATCACCCAGAGGTGCCTCGATCAACGTCTGATAGTCATAGGTCCACGGCTCGTAGTAGTCAGCGAGCTTCGGCTGCACCGGCGAGGCGAAGATGCCCAGCAGCTTTTTGAATCTGCCACCGGCCTTCAGCTTGAGCCGACCCCGGCTGTTCAGTGTCCAGCCGCCCTGCCAGGTTTCCTGATCTTCATAACGGCGCGGGTAACCCTGGCCAGGCCTGGTTTCGACATTGTTGAACCAGACATACTCAGTACCGGCGCGGTTAGTCCATGCCTGTTTGCAGGTCACCGAACAGGTGTGGCAACCGATGCACTTGTCAAGATTCATCACCATGCCCATTTGGGCCATCACGCGCATCAGTACTGCACCTCCTGGGAGCGACGTCGGATCGTGGAGACCATGTCGCGTTGGTTACCCGTGGGGCCGAGGTAGTTGAAGGTGTACGACAGCTGGGCATACGCGCCAATCAAATGGCTCGGTTTTACCAAGAGTCGGGTCACCGAGTTGTGAATGCCACCACGGCGGCCGGTTGCCTCCGACTTCGGCACATCGATAATGCGCTCCTGGGCGTGGTGGACGTAGACAACACCTTCCGGCATGCGGTGGCTGACCACGGCACGCCCAACCAGCACGCCGTTGGCGTTCACGCACTCCATCCAGTCGTTGTCGGCCACACCGATCGCCGCAGCGTCCTCGGCGCTGAGCCAGATGGCTGTTCCGCCGCGGGACAAAGACAGCATGAACAGGTTGTCCTGATACTCCGAATGAATCGACCACTTCGAGTGTGGCGTCAGGTAGCGCACTGTCACCTGCTTGGCGCCATCGGCGCCCAGGGTCGGCTCACCGAAGAGCCGGTGCATATCCAGCGGCGGACGATAGGTCGGGAGCGTTTCACCAAGATCACGCAGCCAGTCATGATCAAGGAAGAAATGCATCCGGCCAGTCAGTGTGTGCCACGGCTTGAGCCGTTCGACGTTGACGGTGAACGGGGCATAGCGACGGCCACCAGTCTCCGAGCCCGACCACTCCGGCGAGGTGATCACCGGAACCGGTGACTGCTGAGTCTGCGCGAAGGTGATGCGCCTTTCCTCAGAGCCCTCGGCAAGATCAGCGAGGTGCACACCGGTGCGCTGCTCCAACGACCGGAATCCCTGGACGGCAAGCTCGCCATTCGTAGTCCCTGAGAACGTGAGAATTGCCTCCGCCAGCTTGGCGTCGGTGTCGATGGCTGGTCGTCCATCGGCCGCCCCGCCCAGCATCACACCGCCCGACGCCGCCAACTGCGCCAACTGGTGCTCTAGCCGGTAAGTGACGTTCTTCACCGTAAAGCCGAGCTTGTCCGCCAGTGGGCCGACCGCGGCGAGCTTGTCGGCAATAGCGGTGTAGTCCCGTTCCACGATCTGGAAGCTCGGCATCGTCTTGCCCGGCATCCCGAGGACGTCTCCGCGCTTCCAGTCCCGTACCACACCATTCGGCTGGGCCGTCTCACCTGGGGTGTCATGCTGCATCGGTACCGCAACCAGGTCACGTCGTGTTCCCAGGTGGGTTGCGGCCTGCCGGGAGAGCTCCTGAGCGATGAGGTGGAACATCTCAAAGTCGCTCCTGGTCTCCCACGGCGGATCGATCGCCGGCGTGAAGGCGTGCACGAACGGATGCATGTCAGTGCTCGACAGATCGTGCTTCTCATACCAGGTTGCGGCCGGCAGCACGATGTCGGAGAGCAACGTAGTCGAGGTCATCCTGAAGTCGGAGGAGAGCAACAGGTCTAGCTTTCCTTCCGGAGGCTCGTCGTGCCAGACGACGTCTTGCGGTCGAACGCCTTCCTCCGCCATCACATTGGAGTGCGTCCCAAGCAGATACTTGAGGAAGTACTCGTTGCCTTTGGCGGAGGAGCCGAAGAGATTGGACCGCCACAGCGTCAGCGTGCGTGGCCAGTTCTCCGGCGCGTCGGGGTCCTCCACAGCCATCTTGATCGTCCCCGCCGCCAGGGCATTGGCGACATAAGAGGCGACGTCGGGAGCTTCACCTGCCTCGACCGCTGCCGCTGCCTGGTCGGCGAGATCCAAGGGATTGACGTTGAACTGCGGGTAGAACGGCATCCATCCCAACCGCGCGGACTGCGCGATGGTATCCGCAGTGTGCATCCCTGCCAGGTGTCCCTCGGCCAGCGGTGAGGTAAGGGCGTCGGCGGCATACCCATCGAAGCGCCACTGGTCGGTGTGCATGTACCAGTACGCCGTGCCGATCATGGTCCGCGGTGGCCGTGACCAGTCCAGCGCATTGGCCAGCGAAATCCATCCGGTGATTGGCCGGCACTTTTCCTGGCCGACATAATGTGCCCAGCCGCCGCCATTCCGGCCCATACAGCCAGTCAAGATCAACAGACTCAAGATCGACCGGTAAGTCGCGTCGCCGTGGAACCATTGGCAGATCCCGGCGCCCATGATGATCATGGAACGACCGTTGGACTGCTCGGCGTTGGTGGCGAATTCCCGAGCAATCCGGATACAAGCCTGGGCAGGCACGCTGGTGATCTCGGCCTGCCAGGCCGGCGTGTACGGGGTTGCTGGATCGTCGTATCCGCTCGGCCACTCTCCGGGCAGATCTGGTCTGGTGACTCCGTACTGGGCCAGCATCAGGTCGAACACCGTGGTTACGACGTGATCGCCGATCCTCATAATCGGGATGCCGCGACGCAGCACCGACCCCGATCCGTCGGCCGCCTCGAAGCAGGGCAGCAGCACCTCGACGACCTCGTCGTCGTCGACATCGCGGACTGAGAGCGCCGGGGTGATGCCTTCTAGGTCCAGGTTCCAGCGACCAGCGCCGGAGTCGGCGTAACGGAAGCCCATCGAACCATTGGGAACCACCGGCTTGCCGGTAGCGGCGTCCAGCAGCACTGTCTTCCAGGCGGCCTCAGGTGGTGCTTCGTCAGTTGTCAGTGAGTCACGTCTCGGCTCCAGGTCTGCTTCAGTCAGGAACTTGCCGGGGACAAAGCCGCCGTGCTCGGCATTTTGGGTCAGCGTGATCAGGAAGGGCAGGTCGGTGTAGGTCTTCACATAGTCGGTGAAGAATGGCACCTGCCGATCGACGAAATACTCCTTCAAGATCACATGGCCCATGGCCATGGCGAGCGCGGCATCTGTGCCGGCATGTGCTGCCAACCATTCGTCGGCGAACTTGGTGTTGTCGGCGTAGTCGGGACTGACGACAACGACCTTGGTGCCGCGATAACGCACCTCGGTCATCCAGTGAGCATCGGGAGTTCGGGTAACCGGGACGTTCGAGCCCCACATCATCAGGTAGGTGGCGTCCCACCAGTCGCCCGATTCCGGAACGTCGGTCTGATCGCCGAAGATCTGTGGACTGGCCACCGGCAGGTCGGCGTACCAGTCATAGAAAGAGGTCATCGCGCCGCCGATGAGATGGTTGAAGCGCGTCCCAACGCAGTGCGAGACCATCGACATTGCCGGAATAGGCGAGAAGTTGGCGACCCGATCCGGCCCGTATGTCTTGATTGTGTGCACTTGAGCCGCCGCGATCATCTCTACGGCTTCGGCCCACGAGACGCGAACAAGTCCGCCCTTGCCGCGGGCCTGGTGATAGCGGCGACGACGTTCCGGGTCGTTGACCACGTCAGCCCAGGCCAGCACCGGATCACCCAGCCGCTGCTTGGCCTCCCGATACATCTCAAGGAGGACACCGCGCGCGTACGGATACCTGACCCGCGTAGGGGAGTAGGTGTACCAGGAGAAAGCAGCACCTCGGGGGCAGCCACGAGGCTCGTATTCCGGCCGGTCGGGACCGACCGAGGGGTAGTCGGTCTGCTGCGCCTCCCAGGTAATGATCCCGTCGCGGACGTAGATCTTCCAGGAACAAGAACCGGTGCAGTTCACGCCGTGCGTGGACCGCACCACCTTGTCGTGACTCCACCGATCTCGGTAAAACACATCGCCGGCCCGGCCGCCTTTTCGGAAGGCCACCCGGCCGTCGTCAGATTCCTCCCATCTAGTGAAGAACCTGCCCAGCTTCAAGAGCGCATCGGAGGCCTTGCCGTCGACCCCGGCGGCGACCGGAGGATTCATATGCGGACCCTAACGATTGGTGCTAGAGCGGCGGAAGTGACCAAAGTCCCCTTAGGGTTTCTGTGTCTTCGCCTTTACCCAGTGGTACCCGGATTACTTACTCACACGGCTGTGCCACTGGCACTGTCAATGAGGCCGCACGGATTCGCTCAGGTCGCCGACCAGTGTGTATCTTGGTCCGTTGGTGCTGCCCGTCCAGCGGCATTCGCGCGCCCCTATAGCTCAGCAGGCAGAGCGTCTCCATGGTAAGGAGAAGGTCTGCGGTTCGATTCCGCATGGGGGCTCGGACTCCGTCTCCGATGCCACCGCGCATCGGCGGAATATGCGGTCTATCTAGGCCGTTGCCCGACCTGGAAACTGGTAGGGGAGACCACAGCGGGATAGCTCAGGCGGTAGAGCAAGCGGCTCATAATCGCTGTGTCGCGGGTTCGAGTCCCGCTCCCGCTACCGGCACCAAGTACCGACAAGGATTCTGAGGACACTATGGCCAAGACCGTCGATGTACGGCCAAAGATCACGCTGGCCTGCACGCAATGCAAGGAGCGGAACTACATCACAAAGAAGAACCGGCGCAATGACCCGGATCGTCTGGAACTGAAGAAGTTCTGCCCACGCTGCAAGACACACACTCCGCACCGCGAGACTCGCTGACCAAGCTGCGCGATCCAGATCTGCCACTCATTGGGCTCGCCCATGGCAGCCGGCATCCTGGCGGCAGTCAGGCCATCGAGCGGCTGATGGCCGCTGTCGCCGAGCGCGCGAAGATCACAGCGATGCCGGCGTATCTCGACTTGGCAGAGCCCGACCTCGGTGCGACCGTAGGGCGGCTAGCCGAGGCCGGCCACACCGGGGCGGTTGTAGTTCCGCTGCTGTTCACTGAGGCGTATCACGCCACTATCGATGTACCGCAGACGGTAGCTGATGTCGCCGCATCCCGGCCGTTCCAGCTGATCATCGCTGACATCCTGGGCACCGGTGACGATGTTGCAGACCTACTCCGAGAGAGCCTGGTAGTAGCCGGCATCCCTGATCACAGCTCCGTCTTGCTCTTTGCTGTCGGCTCATCGAATCCCGGCGCCAATGCAGCTGTTGTTGATCTTGCGAGTCGCCTCGCGGAGGGCCGGCAGGGGGTAGTACAAGCCTGTTTTGGGACCTGTCGTCCGGGGGTAACCGACGTACTCGACGGTTTGGCTGAACCGATAGCAGTGCTGCCTCTGTTCCTGGCCGAAGGCCTATTGCTGGCACCCCTGCAGACCCTGGCTGTCGAGCGCGGCTGGCAGATGGCAGAGCCCCTCGGAGAGCGCGCTGCCGAGCTAGTTCTTAAGCGTTACGAGGTCGCCCTTCTATTTTGAACTGCTTGCGTAATCGCGCATGGAATCCGCCTACTTCGTCGTCGCTCGCGGAGCAAGAACGGCCCGCGCTGTGTTCGATTGCTCGCTCCGCTCGCAGAGGCTGGCGCCACCTGCGCCAGCCTGGCTCAGCACGGGCGGTGCGCGATTTCCCGACGCTCGCAGCTGAACCAAGTCGGTTAGCGTTACCCACATGCCGATCACCGAGGCTCATGGCGGCCGGCGCTACCCGCCTTGCGATCCCTATCAGGTCTCGGCGGCCAAGATCGCCGAATTCGCCACAGCGTTAGGCGATGACAACCCGCGATATCGCGGCGAGTCACCGATCGCCCCACCCACCTTTGCTGCGGTCGTCGCGGCACGAGCATGGGAGCAGTTGTTCGGGGATCCGGACCTGGAGCTTTCTGTGGAGCGGATCGTGCACGGCGACCAGCGCTTTACCTTCATGCGCCCGCTGCATGCTGGTGACGTGGTGATCGCCACCGTCACTATCGACAAGGTCCGAGTCCGCGGCGGTTCGGAGCTCATCACGGCCACTGTTGACATGGCAAGCCGCGATGGTGAGCCGATCTGCACAGCGCAGGCCACCTTCGCGCACGCCCGGGAGGTAGCAGCATGAAGGCCACCGTGGTGGATGGGTTGGAAATCGGTGCAAAGCTGCCCTCCCTGAGTGTCCGATTCACCAGAGAGCGGCTGGTTCGCTACGCCGGCGCCGCCACCGACTTCAATCCAATCCATTACTCGGAGTACTTCGCGAGGCAGGTCGGTCTGTCAGGTGTCATCGCACACGGGATGCTCACTATGGGAACGGCGCTTCGAGTAGTCACCAATTGGGTAGGTGACCCCGGTCGGGTGATCTCCTACGCTGTCCGGTTCCCCAGGCCGGTGGTCGTCCCCGACGACGCGGACGGCGTTGAGGTGGAGTTCAGTGGCAGTGTTTCCGCGATCGACGGATCGCTCGTTACCGTCACCATTGACGCGATCAGTGATGGGCAGAAGGTGCTGGGCGCCGCCCGGGCAGAAGTCGATCTTGGAGTAAGGGTTCCCCATCTCGATCATGGAACATCTCATGCGCCCTGAGCGGGCTACCCTGCGCGCTGAGCCCCCAAACATGCGCCCTGAGCCTCCAAACATGCGCCCTGAGCCTGTCGAAGGGCGCGAGCTCTTGGCCCACCACACAACACTTCGAGTGGGTGGCCACGCCCGCCAGATGATCACCATCGATACCGAGGCAGAGCTAGTAGAGACAGTGCGGAGTCTCGATGCTCGCGGCGAACCATTGTTGATTCTCGGCGGAGGGTCGAACCTACTCGTCGGCGACTCCGGCTTCGAAGGCACGGTGATCAAGATCGCGACCCGCGGCATTGACGAGGACACCGCAGCCTGCTCTGGTGCTGTGATCACCGTTGCAGCTGGCGAACCATGGGACCCGCTGGTGGGGGACGCTATAGAACGCGGTTGGAGCGGCGTCGAGGCCATGTCGGGCATCCCGGGGCTGGTCGGCGCGACTCCGATCCAGAACGTCGGCGCATATGGTGCTGAGGTAAGTGAACTGATCTCCATGGTGCGCACTCTGGACCGCGCCACCGGACACCGGAAGACCTTGTTTCCTGTGGAATGCGGCTTCGGATACCGAACCTCGCGGTTCAAGTCCGATCCGGGACGCTTCGTAGTGCTTTCGGTCACCTTCCAGCTGCGACTCGGTTCGATGTCGCAACCAATTCGCTATCCGGAGCTCGCAAGAGTGCTTGGCATCGAGGTAGGTCAGCGGGCGCCAGCGTCCGAGGTGCGTCAAGCCGTGCTTGCCTTGCGTACCGCCAAGGGCATGGTGCTGACCGAAGATGATCATGACACTTGGAGTGCCGGATCATTTTTTACTAATCCGATCATGAGCTCGGCCCAGGCTGATACCTTGCCAGCTGACGCGCCACGCTTCCATCATTCCGACGGCATGATCAAGACCAGTGCCGCCTGGCTGATCGAACGAGCCGGCTTTGGCAAGGGTTATGGAAACGGCGCCGCGCGCCTTTCCAGCAAGCACACGCTGGCCCTGACGAACCGGGGCGGAGCAACGGCGGCAGATCTATTAAGGCTGGCACGGGAGATACGAGCCGGCGTAGCGGAGAAGTTCGGCATCGAGCTTGTCCCTGAGCCGGTTCTAGTGGGGTGTGAGCTATGAGGCTGGCGGGATTTGTAGTCTGGGCGCCGCGGCGCTCATCGGTGACGTTGATGATCAAAAAAGCCGGCGACAGTACCCAGGCCAAAGTCTCTATGGAACGCGACGACGAGGGCTGGTGGTCTCCGGCTGAGCCACTTCCCGACAACGGAATCGGCGAGTTCGATTACGGCTTTCTGCTTGACGACTCCGATACCGTGCTGCCTGATCCGCGTTCCCGGCGGCAGCCGGATGGTGTCCATGGCTGGTCGCGGACCTTCGATCCCAGTGAGTACGTGTGGTCAGACCAGAAGTGGACCGGACGTCAGCTCGCCGGCGGCATTGTTTACGAACTGCACGTCGGCACCTTTACGCCGGAAGGTACCTTAACGGCCGCGATTGACCGTCTTGATCATCTCGTAGAGCTAGGCATCGATTTTGTCGAGCTGATGCCGGTCAATGCCTTCAATGGCCAACACAACTGGGGCTACGACGGGGTGCTCTGGTACGCGGTTCATGAAGGATATGGCGGCCCACTGGCTTACATGCAGTTCGTCGACGCTTGCCACCAGGCCGGTCTCGCGGTGATTCAGGACGTCGTCTACAACCATCTCGGCCCGAGCGGCAACTATCTGTCGAGGTTCGCGCCCTATCTAAGGAGCGACGCCGGTCCCACCGTCTGGGGAGACGAGCCCAACCTAGACGGTGAGGAGTCTGATGAGGTACGCCGCTACATCATCGACAACGCCCTGATGTTCCTCACCGACTATCACGTCGACGGGCTGCGCCTGGATGCGGTGCACGCGCTGCATGACACGAGAGCCACACACCTTCTCGAGGAACTGAATATCGACGTCTCCGCCCGCAGCACCTTTCTACGCCGACCTATGCCGTTGATTGCTGAGTCCGACCTGAACGACCCGCGGTTGATCACAGCGCGAGAAGGTGGGGGCTATGGTCTGACCGGACAATGGAGCGACGATTTCCACCACGCCCTCTACGTCAGCCTGACCGGCGATACCAGCGGTTATTACGCCGATTTCGACTCGCTGGCTGCGTTGGGCAAGGTATTCGAGAACGGCTTCTTCCACACCGGCACCAGGTCCAGCTTCCGGGGCCGTACCCATGGACACCCGATTGATACCTGGCGTACGCCGACCTGGCGGCTGGTCGTCTGCTCGGATAACCATGATCAAATTGGCAATCGCGCATCCGGCGAACGGCTCTCCAGCAAGATCAGCCCGGCGCAGCAGGCTATCGCTGCAATGGTGACCCTGCTCAGTCCATTCACTCCGATGATCTTCATGGGCGAGGAATGGGGCGCCTCGACACCCTGGCGGTTTTTCACCTCACATCCGGAGCCGGAGCTGGCCGAGATGGTCCGGGCCGGGCGGCTTGAGGAATTCGCCCAGATGGACTGGGACACCAGCGAGGTACCGGATCCTCAGGATCCGCGGACCTTCGAGGCCTCAAGACTGGATTGGTCGGAGGTCGACCAGCCTCCTCATGCCGAGCTGCTGGAGCTCACCAAGCGTCTCATCAAGATCAGGCGAAGCTATTCCGACTTCACCGATCCCCGATTCGATCAAGGCCGTGCGGTGTCGAGTGATGAAGCTGGCTGGCTTCTGATCGAGCGTCGCGACATAATCATGGCGGTCAACTTCCGGGAGCGCCCGACCGAAGTCAACGTAGGGCGAGCGGTGGAGCCGGTGCTGACCATCGGGCAGGTCGAGGTAGTCGGCGATGTGGTACGCCTAGGCCCGCACAGCGCTGTGGCGGCTGATGCAACCGAACATCGGGTCTCCTCCGCAGGTGGGCGCCCAGACGTCAGTGTTCGAGGCTCCTCAGGAACTGCTTGATACTGCCTCGGAACAAATCTCCGGCTGGCCTAGACTCGCCCCCGGCCTAATCTCGCACTGGAGCAAAAATGATCATGCAAATGACCGACCTTAGCCGTGCCGAGCTGTTGACACTGCATGAGGAGCAGATCAAGGCGTACGAGGCGCTGCTGGCCAAGGGGCTGAAGCTAGACCTGACGCGCGGCAAACCGTCGGCTGCCCAGCTCGATCTGTCAAATGAGCTGCTTACCCTGCCGGGTGAGGGCGTTTATATGGACTCAACTGGCACGGACTGCCGGAACTACGGAGGCACCAATGGTCTCCCGGCAATCCGGACGATCTTTGCGCCGCTGCTCAATGTCCCGGTCGACCAGCTGGTGGCCGGAGACAATTCCAGCTTGTCGATCATGCATGACACACTCGTCTACTCCCTGCTCAAGGGCACGGTTGATTCGCTGGAGCCGTGGTCAAAGACACCGATCAAGTTCATTTGTCCGGTGCCTGGCTACGATCGCCACTTTGCACTTTGCGAGCAGTACGGCATCGAGATGATCCCGGTTCCGCTAGGTGAGGACGGTCCCGACCTTGACCAGGTACGGCGGCTGGTCGCCGAGGATCTATCGATCAAGGGCATGTGGATCGTGCCGATGTACTCCAATCCCAACGGTGCGATCTACACCGCGGAGGTAACTCGGGCACTGCTGGAGATGCCGGCCGCCGGGGATTTCCGGATCTTCTGGGACAACGCGTACGCCGTCCATCACCTGACCGACGTTGAGACTGCACCACTGGACGTACTCACTATGGCGGGCGAAGCCGGACATCCAAACCGCGTCTTCCTCTTCGCATCAACCTCGAAGATCACCTTCGCTGGGGCGGGCGTCTCGTTCTTCGCTAGCTCGGCCTCAAATGTCGATTGGTACCTGAAGAACCTGAGCAAGCGGACCATCGGGCCTGACAAGATCAACCATCTGCGGCACGCTCTCTATCTGAAGGGTGCCGATGGGGTAACCACACTGATGCGCCGGCATCGCGAGATTCTCGCTCCCAAGTTCGAGCAGGTGACCTCAATACTCAGCAAGCGGCTGGGCGACTACCAGGGGACGACCTGGACCGATCCTGATGGTGGCTATTTCGTCAGCCTCGACGTAGTCGACGGCACCGCGACTCGGGTTGTGGAGCTCGCCAAGCGCGCCGGTATAGCGATGACGGGAGCCGGTGCGGCGTTTCCCTACGGGCAGGATCCACACGACCGGAACATCAGGATCGCACCCAGCTTCCCCTCTCCAGATGAGGTAGCTGCTGCCATCGACGGCCTCGCCACCTGCGTCTTGTTCGCCGCCACCGAAAAGCTGCTGAATGCCTTGGATTTAGCGCAGCAGGAGTCCGACCGACAGGCACAGCATGATGGAAGCCGAGCAGGCTGACACTGCAAGCTGGCCTCGGCGACCGGTGAAGAGCCGGCCGAGCAGATTTCCGCCGCCGGTGAGCAGCAATTGCCAAAGAGCGGAGGCTGCGAAAGCACCGACCGCAAACAGCGTCACCGATAGCGGCGTCGAGCCGCCGCCGCTTGCGGATCGGCCAACCGCGACTGCGGCAAAGGTGATCAACGTAGCAGGGTTAACCGCCGTCAGCGCGAGCAAGCTCAGATAGGCTCGCGCTGGAGTCAGCCCTCTTGGCTGCCGGATACCCCCGCTGCTTCCGCGATAACGCCGAACGGCCAGCCAGATGGTCCGAACGGCCACCGCCACAAGGGCGGTGGCCGCGACCCAATCCAACCAGCCAGCCGTCTCCCTCAGGGCAGTCTGCAGACCCACACCACCGAGCACAGCGATGATCGCGTACCCACCGTCGACGGAAGCGACGCCAAGCGCGGCAGCTGTGGCGACAGCAATGCGCTCCCGCGCGCCAAGAGCAACCAGATAGGCACCTATGGCGCCAATAGGCATTGCGACTGCTAAGCCAGCCAAGGCGCCGGAGGCGAAGTCACTGATCATGATCTACAAGTGCTGGTATGACGGCGCCCCCGACCGGACTGTTGGCCTGCCGTAGCCAAGCGAGCTAGCGAGAACACAGCTGCGGAGACGGTCATAGCCTCAGACTTCCACCGCCCACGATGGTCGGCAAAATGATTTACGGCGCACAGCCATTTCTGGGCGATCGTGTGATTACATATCGATCACGCCATTCCGATTTTCGAGATTCGTCCCAAAAGAGCGTGACTAGTGGCGAGAAGCGTTCCTACGATCTACTCCTCGGGGGAGTCAAAAGCTACACCTCAGCAGGAAAAGAAGACTCCCAATGCCAGATGCCCCCTTCACTGAGCCGCGGTTCTCCGACCGTACTGAGCCACGTTTCTCCGACGATTCCTGGGGCCTGCTCCTGGTACCCGTTCTCAGCTGCCTAGCGCTGGTCGTCTCGGCGCTTTTCTGGCTCTGATCGGGCCTGCGGCCGTTCGACTCTGGTCGTAATCCTCAGTAGACTCTCTTGTTTGGTGGCCTTCCACCAATGTTTTCGTGCGCCCTGAAAACGGATCGCTGGTCCACGAGAGCAACGGGGAGGGTTCCGGAGGGCAATAGCTCAATTGGCAGAGCATCGGTCTCCAAAACCGAAGGTTGGGGGTTCAAGTCCCTCTTGCCCTGCTAGGTAGAGGCAAGCAGATTACGCAGGAAGGTAAAGCGTGGCAGACAAAGAAGAGGTGGAGCCGGAGCCGAGCTCTGCCGAGTTGTCGGGCGCCAGCCAGACCAGCGCCGATCCGGAGGCCTCGACTGGGACGAACGGAACAGCGGCGGCCAAAGAGGAGGCCGGCAGCGACTCGGAATCTGGAAAGGTTTTAGAACCGGCAGGTGTCGCAGCCGCTGCGTCCGGCGCTAACGCCAAGACGGCGGGAACCCGCCGTTCCACTCGGACTCCGAAGGGAGCTTCCACCAAGAAGCGGGATCAGGCAGTCAAACCGGAACGTACGACGCCGATTAAGTTTGTCCGGCAATCGATCGGCGAACTCCGCAAGGTCGTCTATCCCACCGGCCCACAACTGATCAACTACTTCGTCGTAGTGCTGGTCTTTGTGCTGTTTGTCATCGCCTATGTAAGCCTGCTCGACCTGGGCTTCGGCTGGGTCATTTTCAAGATCTTCAGCTGATGACCGTCAACGAACCAAGCAACGGAGATATCCACGTGCCCGAAAACTTTTCAGCCAACGAGCCGCAGCAGGATGCGGAGGAGCTGGAAAGCCCTGCATTCTCCGCGTCCGCGGAGACATCGGAGGACGACTTCGATATTGACCTCGGCAGCTATCCCGCCAGCCAGGAGGACGATGTCGACATCAACCTCGACTTCGGCGGGGCCACTGCCGACCGAGTGCCGGAGGATGACTTCGAGCTGGATCTTGGCAGCCTCCCAGCAGCCGAGGAAGAGGAGCCGGAGACGGCGGAGCCTGAGCCAGAGGACGAGTCAGACGCTGGTCAGGATGCCCTTGAGGCGTTCCGCGCCGAGCTGCAAGCCAAGCCGGGCGACTGGTATGTGGTGCATACCTACTCCGGTATGGAGAACCGGGTGCTGCAGAACCTGGAGAACCGGGTGTCCTCGCTCAACATGGAGGACTACATCTACGAGATCATCGTGCCGACCGAAGAAGTCACCGAAATCCGCAACGGTCAGCGCAAGCAAGTCAAGCGGACCGTACTGCCGGGCTACGTACTGGTGCGCATGGATCTGACCGATGAGTCCTGGTCGACGGTACGCCACACCCCATCGGTGACTGGATTTGTTGGGCACTCCAACTCCCCAGTACCTCTCAGCCTTGATGAGGTGGAGAAAATGTTGGCGCCGGCGGTGATCGCAGCCGCGACATCGTCCAGCGAGGGTCCCACCCGGCGCAAGAAGAAGGTTGAGGTCGCAGACTTCTCTGTCGGGGACTCCGTAATGGTTGTCGACGGGCCGTTTGCGGGCGTGCACGCAACGATCACCGAGATCAATGTCAACAACCAGCGCCTGAAAGCCCTCGTCGAGATCTTGGGTCGCGAGACTCCGGTCGATCTCACTTTCCCTCAGATTCAGAAGGTCTGAGCCTGAGGACCGCACACCGCTCACTACGGTCGCGTTGACCGTGCCACGACTACGACAAGGATCAAGAAGACCAGATGCCTCCCAGGAAGAAAAAAGTCGCCGCGCTCGTCAAGATCGCGCTGAACGCCGGCGCCGCCACGCCCGCGCCGCCGGTGGGTACCGCGCTCGGTCCGCACGGCGTCAACATCATGGAGTTCTGCAAGGCCTACAACGCGGCGACAGAGTCGATGCGTGGCACGATCATTCCGGTCGAGATCACGATCTACGAGGACCGGACGTTCAGCTTCATTACCAAGACGCCGCCGGCCGCTGAGTTGATCAAGAAGGCCGCTGGTGTCCAAAAGGGCTCCAGCGTGCCGCATCGGGAGAAGGTCGGCAAGATCAGCCGCGATCAGGTGCGGGATATTGCCACCACCAAGCTGCCCGATCTCAATGCCAACGACCTCGACTCAGCCATGAAGATTGTCGAAGGCACCGCCCGGAGTATGGGCGTCACTGTCGCCGACTAACTCGGCAACGTAAACAACCCGTGGGAGAGCCGGCTTAGCTCTGACCACAACTGGCCAGGAAGGACCAGCACTATGAAGCACAGCAAGTCATACCGGTCGGTCGCGGAGAAGCTCGACCGGGCCAGGGTGTACGCACCTACCGAGGCAATGGAATTCGCCAAGGCGAACACCCGAGCACATTTTGATGAGACCGTCGACGTCGCAGTGCGCCTCGGGGTCGACCCGCGTAAGGCGGACCAAATGGTCCGCGGCACTGTCAATCTGCCCAACGGCACCGGCAAGACGGCACGGGTGCTGGTGTTCGCCACTGGTGAGCGGGCCGAGGCCGCCATCGCGGCCGGCGCCGACGAGGTTGGTGCCGACGAGCTGATCGACAAGGTGTCGAAGGGATACCTGGACTTCGACGCAGTGGTGGCCACCCCGGACATGATGGGCAAGGTAGGCCGTCTTGGACGCATCCTCGGGCCACGCGGCCTGATGCCGAACCCGAAGACCGGAACGGTCACCGTAGATGTGGCAAAGGCCGTCTCCGACATCAAGGGCGGCAAGATCGAATTCCGGGTCGATAGGCATGCCAACTTGCACTTCATCATTGGCAAGTCGTCATTCACTACCAAGCAGCTGTCCCAGAACTATTTCGCTGCGCTAGACGAGATCATTCGTTTGAAGCCGAGCGCTGCCAAGGGTCGCTACCTCCGCAAGATCACGCTTTCCACCACCATGGGGCCTGGAATCCCGGTCGACACCAACAAGACGCGGCCAGAAGCCGAATAGCGATTTATGTGCCCTGAGCCTGTCGAAGGGCACCAGCTGCCGGGTATGTGCCCTGAGCCTGTCGAAGGGCACCCGGTCGCCCGCTCCCGCAACCTCAGCGCGCATACATCTGCTCGGGGGTTGTTTCCATGGTGCTACTGAGCTGGCTGGGAGCATTGGTCGCCTGCCTTGGCTACGGAGTGGCTTCCGTCCTACAGTCGATCGCCGCAAAGCGCGCTGCCGAAGTGGTCGGGCTGACCGGCCTCGCCTTGATCATTAAGCAGGTGCCCTATCTGCTGGGCCTGGCAGCCGACGGGCTAGGTTTCGCCGGCAATGTCGTCGCATTGCAGCGGCTTCCGTTGTTCTTGGTCCAGTCCGTCATGGCAGGCAGCATCGGAGTCACGGCCGTGATCGCGAGTCTGCGCGGCGCGCGGTTGTCATGGAAGGACTGGACGTCGCTTGCGGTGCTTGGCGCCGGCTTGATCTTTCTCAGTCTGACCGCCGTACCGACCGCGGCAGCGCGGCTGCCACTGGTCGATGAGTGGATCATCTTGCTCACTGTGCTGGCGCCGGCGGTCATCGGCCTCATCGGGTTCCGGATGAAGGGTCGGGCCTCCGCGATCGTATTGTCCTGTGCCGCCGGTCTCGGCTTCACCGGTGTTGCCCTGGCTTCTCGAGGTATTGGTGCCGATGACATTGCATGGCCCCTGCTGCTCAACCCGCTGCTCTGGGCGATCCTTGTGCACGGTGCCGTCGGCATGGCGTTCTTCACCGTGGCGCTGCAGCGAGACGCAGTCACCCTTATCACGGCAATCACGTTCGTGTTCGAAGTCGTTGTGCCGTCCTTGATCGGCATAGTGCTCTTTGGCGATGCCATCGAACCTGGGCGGATGCCGTTGGCAATCGCCGGATTCTTACTGGCTATTGGTGGCGCAGTCTCGCTCAGCCGCTTCGCCGAGTAGTCAGGCGCGTAGCGCGCCGTTTAAAGCAAGTGGCCACAACGACGCAGAATCAGCCCCCCTGGTTCCTTGTCGCTTGTGACCACTTGCCCCACGTGGCAAATGCCGCGGTAGAAGAAGACCAGGTCACCGTTTCTCAGCTGTGACTTCGAGATCACCTTGCCAATGCAGTACTGCTCCCTAGCTGGGCAACGATTTGGTGGCACTTTGGCCGGTCGGTAGAGTGTTTGGCTGCCGAAGACCGCTGGTTGGTCGAGCATGCGTGCTCGGCCCGAAGTGTCCGTACGAGAGCACGGGCGGCCCGCGCAGGTGAGTCAAGAGTGCGGAAGACAGTCGTGCCTTCCGATGCGCCCTTTGCCACCCGCGCAAAGGGCTTTTCCATCTCACCGGCCAGCCAGCTCCTTCGGTAGCGCTTCAGATCGAGCGCGCGACGACGTAGAGGAGCACAAATGGCGAGGTCGGACAAGGTAGCGGCCGTCGCTGAGCTGACCAACAGATTCTCCAGCTCAGCCGGTGTGGTGTTGACCGAGTACCGCGGACTCTCGGTAAAGGCTCTCAAGGAGCTGCGCCGCTCGCTTGGTGATGAAGCGAGCTATTCGGTTTCGAAGAACACCCTGACCACAATCGCCGCCCGCGAGGCAGGTGTCGATGTAATCGAAGAGCATCTCGTCGGGCCGACGGCAATCGCCTTCATCGACGGTGACCCTGTTGTGGTGGCCAAGGGTCTACGGGACTTCGCCCGTACCAATCCGCAGCTCGTGATCAAGGGCGGTGTGCTGGACGGCAAGTTCATGACGCCCGACGACGTCAGGAAGCTGGCCGATCTCGAATCCCGCGATGTGCTGCTCGCCAAGGTCGCCGGCGCTATGCAGGGTGTGCTGCAGCAGGCCATCTCGCTGGTGTCTGCGCCGCTTTCGCAGGCTGCTCGGCTCTTCGCTGCGCTGGAACAGGCTGCAGCAGAGAATCCATCGTTGCTGGCCAACGCGCCGCAGGCGACAGCGGAGCCGACCACCGAGCAACCCGCGTCCGAGGTGACTGCGGAGCCGACCAATGAACAGCTTGCTGCGGAGGCCACGCAGGAGCCGACCAACGAAGAACTTGCCGCCACGGCGGCACCACCCGCAGCGTCAGCTGCACAAGAAGCGGGCCCCACGCCCAACGCAGAACCACTGGCAGCACCTGCTGCGGAAGACAATTAGGAAGGACGCCCAAGCATGGCGAAGCTCAGCACAACAGAGCTCCTTGATGCCTTCAAGGAGCTGACCTTGATCGAGCTCAGTGAGTTCATCAAGGAGTTCGAGACCACCTTCGGAGTAACAGCGGCCGCCCCGGTTGCCGCCGCGGCTGCGGCTCCGGCCGCTGGTGGCGGCGAAGCTGCCCCGGTGGAGGAGGAGGGTAGTGACGAGGTAGATGTCATCCTCGAGGCTGCCGGCGACAAGAAGATCCAGGTGATCAAGGAGGTACGGTCCCTCACCAGCCTCGGTCTCAAGGAGGCAAAGGACTTGGTCGAGGCCGCCCCGAAGCCGGTTCTGGAGAAGGTCAATAAGGAGACCGCCGACAAGGCTCGCGAGGCCTTGGAGGCTGCTGGCGCCACCGTCTCTTACAAGTAACCCCGTCAGGGAGGGCCTAGCTCACGGGTTTGGCTCGCCGAGCATTGGTGATCAGCGCACAGCAGCCAACGGAAACCGCACTCCTGTGAGCTCTTCTGAGAGTGTCCAGAGTCGCTTTGCCCTCTCCACATCGGAGGCTTCGGCGGACCGTCCGACGAGCGTGGGATAACCACGGTGTTCCCCAATACCGTCCGGCCCGACGTAGCTGGCGCCAGGCAGATCCTGTGCCGCCGCGAACAGGGTCGGCCGCGCTCCAGCCTCATCGGTCTGTGCGAATAGGCGGTTGCCGATAGTCATAAATCGGTCCTCCAACCGGCTCTCACTAGCGAACTGGAGATTGGTGGCGGAATAACCGGGATGTGCCGCCAAAGCCCGCACCGTCGAACCGGCCGCTGTGAGTCGACGCTGTAGCTCCAGAGTGAACAACAGATTGGCCAGCTTCGACTGCTGGTAGGCCGCCCAGCGGCGGTAGCTGCGGCGTTCCCAATTGAGGTCGTCCAGCGATATCGAGCCGCCGCGGTGCGCGCCCGAGGCGACCGTAACGACTCGATCCGTTATGTATGGGAGCAGCAGATTGCTGAGGGCGAAGTGTCCGAGGTGATTCGTCCCGATCTGCAGCTCAAAGCCGTCTGCGGTACGCCGTTCAGGTGTCCTCATGACGCCGGCGTTGTTGATCAATACGCTGAGCTCGGCCTGCCAGGTGTTCGCGAAGGCGCGTACCGAGGAAAGGTCGGCAAGATCAAGTTGCCGAATCTCACAATCGCCGGAGATCGATTCCGCGGCCGCCTCACCTTTAGCTACATCGCGTACCGCAAGCACCACGTGTGCGCCCGCTTCCGCCAGCGCCCGTGCGGTTGGAAATCCGATGCCGCTGTTGGCCCCAGTGACGATGAAGGTACGCCCAGCCTGCGATGGCAAGTCGGCAGCGGTCCATCGAGATAGCGTCATGATCTTGGACTGTAGATGGTCACAGATAGTCCTGTCATGATCACCTCCCAGAGAGTGGTCGCGGACGACATCGAACTGTATGACAGTCGTGTCGTCCGCGACCACTTCCCGGGGGAGGGAGCGAAACAACGTCTGTGACGTTATGGGTCCCGGAGCTCAAAGCCTTCCAATTTGCTGAGCGGCAGGCAGATGACCGACGTGCGTACATCAGATGGCCAGTCCTCCTGGAATGCCGCCTGGTCGATCAGGGGGCGCTTGTCGTTCTCCGCTAGCTCAGCGGTACCGGTCACCGTGACCGCCTCCCGATGGGCCGCAGGCGTGCCGCCCTCGACGTCCAGGCTCACCTCCCTGCCGGGCGCATAGTGCACGATGTCGTTGTAGTCCGGCAGCCGGACTAACACCTGATCGCCGGCCACCGCATAGGAAACCACCACAGAGCGGGGGCCCCGGCCTGACTGATAGCCCAGACGACCCTCATGATGACTACAGAGCCAGGCCTTGCACTCGTGCGGAGACAACCTCCGCAGCCGCTCGCCAGGGGAAGCGTGACCGCCGAATGTTGGCACGATTAACTCCTGAGTTCCGCCCACCTCTACAAGATTGTGCGCCTCTTGTGATCAACTGCATAGGGTTTGAGCCGGACTCAGAAAAAACTCAGGACGAAAAGTCCTCAAGCGTCCCAACAGGTTGGGAAATGATCAGGAGGTTCTTGGCACCCAGCCGCTACCTTGACCGTGCCGCGACCATACGCCCGGTCACCTTGTGCGGGGTTATCTGAATGAACACATTTCTGAGCCCGGCGGCCCACGGAACCACGCCACCCACCGACCACATGCGAACCAGCTCATCGGGCTCAGCGACTCCTTGCGCTCGGCCCTGTACCACTACGCTCCATCCCTGGTGAGTCTTCTGATCAAGCTCATCGATCTCCAACGCCACCTCGGTTGGCCGGATCAACTCCGATAAGACCCCGTATGGGGAAGTGCGGAAGATGATCGTGCCCTCATACCACGCGTACGTCACTGGGAGGATCTGCGGACCATCGGCGGCCTGCCAAGCCACCCGTCCAACACTTTGGCTCGCCAACAACTCCTGGCAGCGGGCCGGACTGATCGCCCGAAACTCGCCCGTCGATTCATCATCGCGGTACCTCTCCGATGCAAGTTCTGTCATGGCGCCTCCTCTCAGCCTCAGGGCATACATGCCTAGTCAAGATCCGTCGCTCTGACCGTGGGAGGGCCGAAAGTCCCGCGTCCTTGGGCAAGATGGCGCCGAGCGACGCTCACCGTGATTGACGGTGGCAAGCTTCGGATTGTTGCGTGGTTTCCGAGACAGCGTACGGTCGCCCCGCCGACGATCTGAAAGTCGCCATATTGCCCCTTGTCGCGCGGCTGTCGAAGAGTATGATCTCTGCCAAGGCAGTCACGATTTGACTGCTCTACTTCGTGCTGCGCCCGGGTATTTGACTATGGGCGAATCAGCGTCTACATTGGGGGTTTGCCCTCGCCATCTGCCGACCCGTTTCACTTTGACACGGGCCGTTCAGCATGCGTAGAAGCACTTTGCTCCTCCACAGCGAGCCCTCGGAAGGACACAGGAGTTGGCAGCCTCGCGCACAGCCTCGAAGACCAAAGTTTTATCCCCAACCGGCAGGATCTCCTTCGCGAAGATCGCCGAACCCATGGAAGTCCCATATCTGCTCGATCTGCAGATTGATTCATTTGACTGGCTTATCGGAAACGAGGCCTGGCGCCAGCGCGTCGCGACCGCATTGGACCAGGGCCGTACCGACATCAACACCAAGTCCGGACTCGAGGAGATCTTTGAGGAGATCTCTCCCATCGAGGACTTCTCCGGCACTATGTCACTCTCGTTCCGCGATCACCGGTTCGAGCCGCCGAAGAACACTGTCGACGAGTGCAAGGAGCGCGACGTTACCTACGCCGCCCCACTCTTCGTCACCGCAGAGTTCATGAACAATGAGACCGGCGAGATCAAGAGCCAGACGGTCTTCATGGGTGACTTCCCCCTGATGACCGACAAGGGCACGTTCGTGATCAACGGCACCGAGCGGGTGGTGGTTTCCCAGCTCGTCCGCTCGCCTGGCGTTTACTTTGAGCAGACCACCGACAAGACCTCCGACAAGGACATCTTCACCTGCAAGATCATCCCGTCGCGGGGAGCCTGGCTCGAGTTCGAAATCGACAAGCGGGACATGGTCGGTGTTCGTCTGGACCGCAAGCGCAAGCAGAACGTGACCGTGCTGCTCAAGGCGCTCGGCTGGACTGACGCCCAAATCCTTGAGCAGTTTGGCGATTACGAGTCCATTCGGCTCACCCTGGAGAAGGATCACACCACCACCCAGGACGAGGCGCTCCTCGATATCTACCGCAAGTTGCGGCCTGGTGAGCCTCCTACTCGGGAGGCTGCCCAAGCACTGTTGGAGAACTACTACTTCAACCCGAAGCGCTATGACCTGGCAAAGGTTGGTCGTTACAAGATCAACAAGAAGCTGGGTCTGGAACTGCCGTTCGATCGGACCGTGTTGACGATCGACGACATCGTGGCCGCCATCCACTTCGTAGTTGCATTGCACGAGGGTAAGGAGACTCTGGACTCACCGCGTGGCGAGCTGTTGGTTGAGGAAGACGATATTGATCACTTCGGCAATCGGCGGTTGCGTACGGTAGGCGAGCTGATCCAAAACCAGCTGCGTACCGGCCTCGGTCGCATGGAGCGAGTGGTCCGGGACCGGATGACGACTCAGGACGTGGAGGCAATTACTCCCCAGACCTTGATCAACATCCGCCCCGTGGTTGCGGCACTGAAGGAGTTCTTCGGCACGTCGCAGCTTTCCCAGTTCATGGATCAGACCAACCCTGTTGCCGGACTGACGCATAAGAGGCGTCTATCTGCCCTAGGCCCAGGTGGACTGTCACGGGATCGCGCCGGCATGGAGGTGCGCGACGTGCACCCGTCCCACTACGGCCGGATGTGTCCGATCGAGACCCCTGAGGGTCCCAACATCGGCCTAATCGGCTCGCTAGCCTCCTTTGCGCGGGTGAATGCCTTCGGGTTTGTCGAGACCCCGTACCGGAAGGTGGAAAAGGGTCAGGTCACCGATCAGATCGACTATCTGACTGCGGACGAGGAGGACCGGTACTTCAAGGCGCAGGCAAATGCCAAGCTCGATGAAAAGGGCCGCTTCACCGAGGATCGGGTGCTGGTTCGCAGACGGCACGGCGAGGTAGACACAGTGCCGCCCAGCGAGGTCCACTACATGGACGTCTCACCGCGCCAGATGGTGTCGGTGGCGACCGCCATGATCCCCTTCCTGGAGCATGACGACGCTTCCCGCGCTCTGATGGGCTCGAATATGCAGCGGCAGGCGGTTCCGCTGATCCACACGGAGGCTCCGTTTGTGGGCACCGGCATGGAGTACCGCGGCGCCGTTGACGCTGGGGACGTAACTGTCGCAACCCAGGACGGCGTAGTGACCTCGGTCAGCGCTGACTTGATCGATGTGGCACAAGACGACGGCACGTTCAAGACCTATCGGCTGAGCAAGTTCCGTCGCTCGAACCAGGGCACCTGCATCAACCAGCGCCCGCTGGTAACAGCTGGGCAGCGTATCGAAAAGGGCATGCCGCTAGCTGACGGGCCGTGTACTGATCATGGCGAGATGGCGCTGGGCCGCAACCTGCTGGTCGCGTTCATGCCGTGGGAGGGGCACAACTACGAGGACGCGATCATCCTGAGCCAGCGGTTGGTCCAAGACGACGTGCTCACCTCAATCCACATCGAGGAGCACGAAGTCGACGCTCGCGACACCAAGCTCGGTGCTGAGGAGATCACCCGCGACATTCCTAATGTCAGTGAGGAGATGCTGGCTGATCTTGACGAGCGCGGCATTATCCGCATCGGCGCGGAGGTTTCGACCGGTGACATCTTGGTTGGCAAGGTAACCCCGAAGGGCGAGACCGAGCTGACCCCCGAGGAGCGGCTGTTGCGGGCGATCTTCGGTGAGAAGGCGCGCGAAGTCCGCGATACCTCGCTCAAGGTGCCGCACGGAGAATCCGGAACGGTGATTGGGGTACGCGTCTTCGACCGCGATGCCGATGACGAGCTGTCGCCTGGTGTCAACCAACTGGTCCGGGTCTACGTGGCCCAGAAGCGCAAGATTCAGGACGGCGACAAGCTCGCCGGACGGCATGGCAACAAGGGCGTCATCTCCAAGATCTTGCCCATCGAGGACATGCCATTCCTGGAGGACGGCACGCCGGTCGACATCGTGCTCAACCCGTTGGGTGTGCCGAGCCGGATGAACGTCGGGCAGGTGCTGGAGACCCACCTTGGCTGGGTTGCCAAGCAGGGCTGGGAAATCGACGGCATCAAGTCCGTGTGGGCTGATCGGCTGCGCAACGTCGGGATGGCTAAGACCGATGGCAACGTGAAGGTGGCGACGCCGGTCTTCGACGGTGCCACCGAGGAGGAGATCACTGGTCTGCTCGGCCACACCCACTCGAACCGAGATGGCGTCCGGCTGGTGAATGCAGAGGGCAAGGCCCGGCTCTTCGACGGTCGCTCCGGCGAACCATTCCCCGATCCGGTTGGGGTTGGCTACATCTACATGCTGAAGCTGCACCACCTGGTGGACGACAAGATCCACGCCCGCTCCACCGGCCCGTACTCGATGATCACTCAGCAGCCGTTGGGCGGTAAGGCCCAGTTCGGCGGACAGCGGTTCGGCGAGATGGAGGTCTGGGCGCTCGAGGCGTACGGCGCGGCCTGGGCGCTGCAGGAGCTGCTGACGATCAAGTCCGACGATGTTCCGGGCCGGGTGAAGGTCTATGAGGCCATCGTCAAAGGCGAGAACATTCCCGAGCCTGGCATCCCGGAGTCGTTCAAGGTGCTGGTCAAGGAGATGAAGTCGTTGTGCCTCAACGTTGAGGTGCTGTCAAGCGACGGTACTGAGGTGGAGCTGCGAGATTCCGAGGACGATTACCGATCGTCTGAGGACTTCGGCATCGACCTATCCCGTCGCCCCGGTGACTCCCTCGGCGGAGTCGAAGAAGTCTAAGTGCCTCACTCTCACACCGACTTGTCAGCATCAGTGGTCGCCAGAACGACCACTGATGCTGACAAGTCGGCCGAGGTGGAGGCTCAGTCATTCACAACTTGAGATATCGCGTTAGTTGAGAGAAGAGAGATAAGCAAAGAATGCTCGACGTGAACTTCTTCGACGAGATCCGCATCGGCCTGGCCACCGCCGACGAGATTCGCAAGTGGTCGCACGGTGAGGTGAAGAAGCCGGAAACCATCAACTACCGGACGCTGAAGCCGGAGCGTGATGGTTTGTTCTGCGAAAAGATCTTCGGTCCCACGCGGGACTGGGAGTGCTACTGCGGCAAGTACAAGCGGGTGCGCTTCAAGGGCATCATCTGCGAGCGATGCGGTGTCGAGGTCACTCGCTCCAAGGTCCGCCGCGAGCGTATGGGACACATTGAGCTCGCTGCTCCGGTGACCCACATCTGGTACTTCAAAGGCGTTCCTTCCCGTCTGGGCTACCTGCTCGACGTTGCTCCGAAGGACCTGGAGAAGGTCATTTACTTTGCGGCGTACATGATCACCGACGTCGACGAGGAAGCCCGGCAGCGGGATCTGCCCTCGCTCGAGGCCAAGATCGATGTCGAACGCAAGCAGCTCGAGGCCCGCCGTGACTCCGACATCGAGAACCGCATGCGGAAGCTCGAGGAGGACACCGCGGCACTCGAGGCCGAGGGTGCCAAGGCAGATGCCAAGCGCAAGGTCCGTGAGAGTGCGGAGCGTGAAGTCAAGCAGCTCCGCGACCGCGCCCAACGTGAACTCGACCGGCTAGAGGCGGTATGGAACCGCTTCAAGAACCTCAAGGTGCAAGACCTCGAAGGTGACGAGGTGCTGTATCGGGAGATGAAGAACCGGTTTGGTAAGTACTTCTCCGGTTCCATGGGGGCCGACGCCATTCAGCGGCGGCTAGACACTTTTGACCTCGAGGCTGAGGCCGCTGACCTGCGCGAGATCATCCAGGTTGGCAAGGGCCAGCGCAAGACCCGTGCCCTGAAGCGTCTCAAGGTGGTCTCGGCGTTCCTCACCACCAAGAACAGCCCTACCGGCATGGTGCTGGACTGTGTTCCGGTCATCCCGCCGGACTTGCGGCCCATGGTGCAGCTGGACGGTGGCCGGTTCGCGACGTCGGACTTGAACGACCTGTACCGCCGGGTGATCAACCGGAACAACCGGCTGAAGCGGCTCCTTGATCTCGGCGCTCCCGAGATCATCGTCAACAACGAGAAGCGGATGCTCCAGGAGGCCGTGGACTCGCTGTTCGACAACGGGCGGCGTGGCCGTCCGGTTACCGGCCCGGGCAACCGCCCGCTCAAGTCGATCTCCGACATGCTCAAGGGCAAGCAGGGTCGGTTCCGGCAGAACCTGCTCGGCAAGCGCGTCGACTACTCCGGTCGTTCGGTGATCGTGGTCGGTCCCGAGCTCAAGCTGCACCAGTGCGGCCTGCCTAAGCAGATGGCTCTAGAGCTGTTCAAGCCCTTCGTCATGAAGCGGCTGGTCGACATGCAGCAGGCGCAGAACATCAAGAGCGCCAAGCGGATGGTCG
>DATFBI010000132.1:0-3853 GCA_035253925.1 Propionibacteriaceae bacterium | reverse complement strand
TAGCCCAAACGGTCGACCAGCCAACCAGAGAATGGTGACGGCAGGAACATGCCGGCAACGTGGGCACCGATGACGATGCCGGTGATGCTGATGCCATGCCCATGGTGTCCGATGTGAACCGGGGTGATTGTCATGATTGCGACCATGATCAACTGCGTGATGATCATGATGCCAGCGCCGCTGGCAACCGCCCACGACCAGCTCTCGCCGGCCTTCGGTGCGGCGGTCGATCCAGGCGATTCTGTTGCGGCTTCGGCACGCCGAGCGGCTGCATCGGCGGCAAGGCTGCGGGCCAGCAGCAGAGGATCCGGCCGTAGCAGCAGCAACAGCACCAGAGCGCCGGAGGTATATGCAACGGCAGCCAGCAGGAACGGCCCCGACAGGGCTGGCAGACCGAGTTTGGTGGCCAACGTACCGGTGATCTTGACCAGATTCGGACCAAGAATCGCGCCAAAGGCCGTAGCGAGAAGCACAATGCTGACGGCACGGCCGCGCCGTGTGGGTGCCGCTAGATCAGCTCCTGCATAGCGGGCCTGCAAATTGGTGGCGGCGCCAGCGCCGTAGACCAACATCGAGGCGAAAAGCAAAACGATGCTCCCAACTCCGGCCGCGACCACTGCCCCCAAACTGCCCACAGCACCTGCGAGGTAGCCGGTGCTGAGTCCCGCGCGACGGCCGAATCGCTGGCTAAGGCGGCCGAGACCAACGGCGGCTGCAGCTGAGCCGATAGTGAAGAACACTGTCGGCAGCCCGGAGAGACGGCTGGAACCCAGCATTTGCTCAGCAAGCAGCGCGCCGACCGTGATTCCGGCGGCCAGCCCAGCGCCACTCAAGAGCTGAGCTAAGAGCAGAACTCCGAGAGTCCTCCGCTGTTCAGGGGGTTCGGTACCAGTGCTCGAGCTCATCGGGGCTGCCGCCGAGCCGGTCATCGTGAGTCAGCGCCTAGCTGATCGGCTAAGTCGTTCAGCCATGCCGCCAGACCACTCGGCCCGTCGACGATCACGTCGGACAGCTCGGTCAGGGCATCCTCCTCGGTCGAGGCAGAGCAGACAAGCAGGCCCGCCACTCCCTCAGTCGCCAGTTCGCGTACCGCGTAGAACGCCGGCAGATCACCAAGATCATCCCCGGCGAAGATCACCTGACGCGCGGCCGCTTCTTCAATGATCGCGCGCAATGTCGCGCCCTTGTCTATGCCAGGGGTGCGGATTTCCCAGACGTTCTTGCCAGGCGTCAACACTAGGCCGTGTCGCGCAGCAAGATCAGCAAGCGGATCAGCCAGCGTCGCGAGTGCCGCCTTGGGATTCGGCAATGTGCGGGTATGGACCGCAACCGCGCGGCCCTTGTCCTCGACTCTGGCTTCACCAAGTCCAAGAGACTCCAAGATCTTCGGCAACTGCTCAATTACTGCGCTGATTTGTGATGGGTTTGGCGGCAGTTGGAATTCGTCCCGCGCCGCATCCCAGCGCTCAACACCGTACTGGCCCAAAACGATCAAGGAATTCAGGCCCGCCACTTCCCGAAACCGGCCGAGGTGAACCGCCGTACGCGCCGGACGACCCGTGATCACAACGACCGCGCCGACATGCTCTCCAAGCCGGCCTAGTGCAGCCACAGCCTTCGGGTCTGCGTAGGCCTGCTCCGGGTCCTCAACGATCGGTGCGAGCGTGCCGTCGAAGTCCGACGCAACGAGGGTCGCCGAAGGGGCTCTCAGGATGGCTTCCAGAGCCGCCGCCCCGGTAGCTGTGCGCGGTTCGGGAAGGCTCATAGGGCGAGCCTGTCAGACACGGTGTCGCCTTAGCCACATCCCCCAAGCCGGGGAGCGAGCGCAGCTGTTCCGGCGCCTAATGTCTTAGCGGGCTTGGCTGGTGCTGGCTCGCACCCGCAAGCTGCGGCTAAGGTCTAGGAAACGCCGTAGGGAGGTCGCGACGTTCATGAGTCCAGAACACAAGGAATGGCAACCTGATCCGGCCTCCTTCGTCGTGGTAGCCAACAGGTTGCCGGTCGACCGCGTAGAAGGTCCGGACGGCACGGCGGATTGGCGACCATCACCGGGCGGACTGGTCACCGCATTCGATCCGATCATGCACAAGCGGCGCGGCGCCTGGGTCGGCTGGCATGGTGCAGCCGACGAGGAGCTGGAACCGTTTGAAGACGACGGGTTGGCGTTGGTTCCGGTACCACTGTCATCCTCTGAGGTCGAGGACTACTACGAGGGCTTCTCCAATGCAACTCTGTGGCCGCTGTATCACGACGCCATCGCCCAGCCCCGGTTCCATCGCGCGTGGTGGGACACCTATCTCGCTGTTAATCAGCGATTCGCCGACCGCACCGCACAAGTGGCGGCCGAGGACGCGGTGGTGTGGATTCAGGATTACCACCTGCAGCTGGTTCCGCGGATGCTACGGCGCCAGCGACCAGATCTAAGAATCGGGTTTTTCCTCCATATCCCCTTTCCTCCCAGAGAGCTTTACGTTCAACTTCCGTGGCGACAGCAAATACTGGAAGGGTTACTGGGCGCTGATCTGGTCGGTTTTCAACTGCCGGGCGGCGCCCAAAACTTTGTCCAGCTGGTGCGCCAGCGGCTCAGCCTAGAGACCCTGCGAGACCGCATTCGGATGCCTGACGGCCGCGACGTGCTGGCTCGGGCGTACCCGATTGCGATCGATGCCAGGAGTTTCAACCAACTTGCCGCGACCAAGGATGCCGCCGATCGCGCCGCTCAGATCCGTCATGATCTTGGCGATCCCCGGGTGTTGTTTCTCGGGGTCGACCGCCTGGACTACACCAAGGGGATATTGGAACGCATTCAAGCCTATGGCGAGCTGATCGCCGAAGGCAGGATCGACCCAGACGAAGCCGTACTGCTTCAGCTTGCCATTCCCTCCCGCCAACGAGTTGAACAGTATCGCCAGCTCAGAGACGACATTGATCGGCTGGTTGGTCGAGTCAATGGTGAGAGCCCACGCATCGGCCGACCACCCATCGTCTACTTGCACGTGTCGTATCCGCGGGTAGAGATGGCTGCCTTTTACCGGGCGGCCGACATCATGGTGGTTACGCCGTTGCGGGACGGCATGAACCTGGTGGCCAAGGAGTACGTCGCCTGCCGACAACAAGACGACGGCGCGCTGGTGCTGAGCGAGTTCACCGGAGCCGCGCGCGAGTTGCGCCAGGCGTACCTGGTCAATCCTCACGACATCGATGGTCTTAAGGATCGCCTCGTAGAAGCCATGGATGATTCACCGCAGAACAAAGCCCGGCGGATGAAGGCGATGCGGCGCCAGGTCGTCGAGAATGACATCTACAAGTGGGCGGACACATTCCTCGATGATCTTGAAAGATTGACTCAAAAACCGGCGCGCCGAGCCGCAGGTTGAGCCTTCCGCAACAGCTCAACACCGGAAAGAGGTTAGAGATGACGTACGTGAATCGTTTCACGCTTGTCGTTTGCGACCACTTGCGGCCTGGAGGACATGATGCTTGGCGGGTGGCGGCCGACCTTTTCAATCTGGCCAGGCCCATCGCAGCCGAAGTCCGCATGCCGGCGGATTGGCCCGACCGGGCCCGACGCGGCACCGATCGCCCATGATCGAGAGGCGGCACACTCGGTCTCGACTTTCATCCACTCCTATTGATGCGGATCGGCCAAGCCGCGCCAACACCAGCCTCAAAGCGACGGGATCTGACCACAATCCTTTCGGAGACCGCAGACTGATCTAGCGTCTGATCTAGCGTCTGCGGATCACTGCTGTCTATTGGCCTGTAGCTAAGCGAGCGCGGGCAGGGCCTATGCACCGCATTCGAGATCACCGGCTCGCCGCCACCTTCTCGCTCGACGCACCACATAAGGAGG
>DATFBI010000131.1:0-6980 GCA_035253925.1 Propionibacteriaceae bacterium | reverse complement strand
GCCGGGAATCGTCGGCGGCAATAGCGTGGTTGCTAGGTCGCCTCCGGAGAATTGACCGCCGTACGCAGTCTGGTACCCGGTGCGGTCCATGGCGTACATAATCGCCTTCCGGCAGTCAATGTTGTCGAGCGGAGCAACGGTCGGGGCGATTGAGGTGTACCAAAGCCGAATGCTGAGCGGGTTGTCCGCGTTCTCCTTTAGGGTCGGATCCTGCAAGACCCGAGCCTGGGCTGCTGGCTGAACTCCAGTCCCTGCGATATCGATGTCAAGGTCGCCAGCCATGATCCGGTTGTCGATGTCGTCGGCATTGACATTGAGGCTGACCTCGATGCGATCCGGGAGCGCCTTGCGATTCGAATCGGTTGCCGGATCCCAATGCTCATTGCGAACCAAGTTGAAGCTCTTACCGGGCTGCAAGCCTTCAAACTTATACGGACCTGAGGAGACGACCGAGTTCCGGTATTTGGCACCGGTGTCCTTGTCCTTGGGGACTGGCATCGTGTTGGGTTGCTGCGCAAGGTAATCGAAGGCTGCAAACGGCTCCTTCATATGGAACACGATCGTGTACTTATCGGGCGTCTCAATGGCCGAGTCGGTGTTCATGTCCGGGGTCTTGTAGGGACCCTTATAACCGCTCGGCAGGTCGAGGAGAGCGTCCCAGTACGCCGGACCGTTGGGGAATGTCTGTTTGTCGGTGGAACGCAGTACCGCGTACTTGACATCAGCCGACGTGACTTCAGTCCCGTCGTCGAACTTCACTCCCTGACGCAGCTTGTAGGTCCAGGTCCTGGCGTTATCGGACGCCTGGCCGGGGGCTTCGGCGAGATCCGGCACCACCTGGGCGCCCTCTTTACCTGGTGCGGATTTGGCCATCATCAGCGCACGGCCATAAAGCCGGGCGAAGTTCCACGAGTACTGGTAATAGGTTTCACCCGGGTCAAGGCTGTCCCAGTCACCCGAGTTGGCGAACTTTAGCGTGCCACCCTTCTTGTCGGAGGGATTGACAATGCTGGTGGATGCAGCGTCGAAGGCAGCCTGAGCGGATTGGTTACCCGACCCCTGTTGGGTGTCGGCCCCACCGTCCCCACCACAGGCCGCCAGCAGCAGTGCGGCCGAAACGCCCACGGCAGCCAGGCCTCTGGCTCGCCGGGATCTTGAATGGTTCATTCCTGAATCCCTTCTTGTTTGTCGGGGGTTCGCCCCGAGGTGATTCCTATCGGTTAGCTCGTGGATCGAGGGCATCGCGTAGCCCATCTCCGAACAGGTTGAAGGCCAACACGGTGACGAAGATCGCCATGCCGGGCCAGAACATGAAGTGCGGCTGCGTGTAGTAGACGACGGCATCCGACAGCATCCCGCCCCAGCTAGGGGTGGGAGGACGGATGCCAACACCGAGGAAGGACAGCGCCGCCTCGAAAAGGATGTTGGTGGGAATCAGCAGGGTGGAGTAGACCAGAATCGGCGCGACCAGATTGGGCAGCAACTCGGTACGCAGGATGTAGCCGCGCCGACCTCCAATGCTGCGTGCCGATTCGACAAACTCCCGCTCTCGCAGCGAGAGCGTCTGGCCGCGGATAATCCGCCCGATATAGGGCCAGTTGAAGAAACCGATGATGAAGATCAATAGCGCGATTCGCAGCTGATTGCCCTGTAGGCCGAAGGCTTGGTCCGGGAAGACTCCGGCTAGGGCAATGGCCAAGACGAGCAATGGGAAGGCCAGGAAGACATCCATCAGCCGGCTGACGAAGGTGTCGGTCCAGCCGCCGATGAAACCGGAAATGATGCCAAGAGTGGTTCCCAGAAACACCGACAGCAGAGTGGCCATGAAGGCGATGAGCAGCGATATCCGGCTGCCGTACACGACCCGGCTGAAAATGTCACGACCATTCACCGGCTCGATGCCCATCAAGTGATCCCAGCTCATACCACCGAAGCGGCCGATCGGGGTCAGAGTGCCGCCTGCGGTGTCGATCAATTCCTGGTGGAACTCGTTGGGCGGATCGCCCAAGTACTTGACGATCAGTGGCGCGAAGATGGCAACCAGAATGAGAAAGATCAAGAAGATGCCACCGGCAAGAGCAACCTTGTCTTTCTTGAGCCGCATCCAGGCAATCTGTCCGAGCGAGCGGCCCTCCGTCGGCCCGGCGCCTGCCAGTACGGCCTCCGGGAGGGCGGCTTCAGCCTCAGCGCCAGCCTCGGGCGGTAATGTCAACTTTCGCCTCCTACCCAGGAGTAACGTAGCTCGAAAGACCGGTCGGCGTATCGATTTTGAGCCGGTTGTGATCGCAGCGATACGCCTCGGGAGCCCGGCGAGTGTGCGTCATCCTCTTCAAAGAGGCTCTCACAAGGAAAGTGGTCCTAAACGACGGGTCTTGATCGATTCAGCTGCCTGGTTCTGGACCACTTTCTGAGAGGCTGTACCGACGACCGGAGGTCTTCGTGTCAGAAGCAGCTATTGATCTACGGGTCCCCGATCTCGCCACGCTGCACCTGCGACGTAGCGAGAAGTGGTCCGGTCAGGACCCCGATGTGCTCGCCTCAACCGTCGCCGAAATGGACTTTCCGTTGGCTGCCGAGATCACAGCAGCACTGCACGCGGCGATCGACCGACATGATCTTGGTTACACGCCCCCACGGGAGCCAGAGCTTCCCGCTGCGTTTGCCGATTTCGCCCGACGTCGACTCGGCTGGACGGTTGACCAAGATCGAATCACATTAGTGCCAGACGTCATGGCCGGGATCATCGAGCTATGCCGGGTGCTGCTGACACCAGGCGAGCAGGTGGCATTCTTCACACCGGCGTACCCGCCATTCTTGGATGAGCTGCCGCAGGCGAGAGTTGAGCTGGTGTACTTGCCGCTCGGTCCGGACGGCGTTGTCGATCTTGACGCACTGAAGGCGGCGCTGGCCCGCGGGGTACGCGCCTTAGTGCTCGCCAATCCACACAATCCCACCGGCCGAGTGCCGCCGCGGGCGGAGCTCGAGCGAATCGCAGAATTATGTGCCAGCCATGACTGCTGGGTAATCGCCGACGAGATCCATGCGCCGCTTGTCCTTGACGGTGCCACACATACGCCGTGGTTGGAGGTCTCGGATGCCGCGCGGGAACAGGGCATTGCCCTGAGCTCAGCGTCAAAAACGTTCAACGTAGCAGGGCTGAAGACCGCGCTCATGATCACCGCATCCGAGCGAGCTCGGGCGGCGGTGGAGCGCGTGCCGCCGCTGACAGACCGCGTTGGGATACTCGGAGTTATCGCGGCCGAAGCAGGCTTTCGATACGGCGACCGCTGGTTGGATGCTGTTCTTGATCAGCTGACAGCTAACCGTCAGCTTCTTGGTGATCTTCTAGCGACTGAGCTTCCCAAGATCAAATGGACTTCACCAGAGGCCTCTTATCTTGCCTGGTTGGACTGCCGGGCTCTGGGCCTGGGGGACAATCCGGCCGAAGCTTTCCTTGCCCGGGGACGCGTCGCCCTTGGTCGCGGACTCGACTTCGGTCGCGAGGGTGCCGGCTTCGCTCGCTTGAATTTCGGCACCAGCCCTGATCATGTCGCTGAGGCGGTACGCCGCATGGCAAGAGTTGTCGGGTGACTTGATCATTTGCTGCTAGCGGTCCGACATCGTTGGGCGCGATACTGGGGGCCACAACGCATTATGAGAGTGCAACGGACACATGCGTGCTGCGCGCTTACGCCGGTGGCTTGAGGCCAAGGATCCGGGCCTGGTTGTCCTGAAACGCGCTGTCCGAGTGACGTTGGCCACCTGCCTGGCGTTCTACTTCAGCCTGTATGTGCTCGATGACGCCCAGATGGCGACCTTTGCTTCCTTTGGCTGTATCGCCTTCGGCGCATTCTCCGAGGTCAACGGTGAGCCGTGGCAGCGCACCAAAACCTATGCCGTTGGGCTGCTGGCCGGCATTTTCCTGGTAACACTTGGCACCGCGCTCGCGATCAATACCTGGGCGGCGGTTGCCGGAATGTTCGTCGTTGGTTTTGCGATCGCGTATGCCGGCGTCGGCGGCCCTCGAGTTGTGGCTGTCGCAAATGGCCTGCAGCTGCTCTATATCTTGCCGAGCTTTCCGCCGTACCTGCCGGAGGCACTGGGATCCCGGCTGATCGGTTTGATCTTTGCTGTCGTATTACTTGCGATAGCTGATCGCCTGCTTTGGCCGCCACCCGTACCGACGCCATTTCGCCATCGCTTGGCCGAGGCCATCCGCGCGGTCCGAGATCGGCTGCTAATACTGGTGGGCGATGGGCAGCCGCAGACTCAGTCAGATGGCGCGGTGGCCTTGCGTTTGAGCGATATACCGCCGCTGCAACGACCGACCGGGCCGGGTAAACGTGATCGCGCTGCGATGCATGCGGCCACGATCCTGCGGGGGCTGGAGGGCCGTGTCACTGTTTTGGCTGAGCTCGCCCATCAGGATCGTGCAGCACTACCTCATGTTGACGGCGGCAAGCTACTCGAGGTGACGGCGCAAAGCCTCGGTGAATCGGCGGATGCCCTTGCCGGCCCTCATGATGACGGGCCTGATGATCACAGCCGCGATCCGGATCCGGCACCGGTCGAGGATGCGCTCGCTCACTATGTACAACGACGCGAGGCGCTCGCAGCAAGTACAGAAGTTGATCATGATCTACCGGCTCGACTGCGTTCCGCCGTCGCGGCAGAAGAGCTGGCCATTTGGACTCGGGATCTGGCCGAGGCCATCCGTATCATGCAGGGCGACCCTGTTGGAGAATCCCGGGCGCGGTCCATCGCCGAACCGTTCTGGTATGCCAACCGCTCGACACCGTCGCTGTGGTTAATGCGCCTTCGTGGTCATTTGACTCCACGGTCGGTGTTCTTTCAGAACGCCATCCGATTGGCCATCGGGTTAGCCGCTGCTCGGCTGGTTGCCGGAGTTCTGGATCTGTCTCACGGGTTCTGGATGCTGCTGGCCACGTTGACGTTGATGCGCACGTCGGTTGCGACCACGCGCGCCGCCGTGGTTCCGGCATTTCTAGGAACCGTCGCTGGTGGATTGGTGGCGGGCTCAGTCCTGGCGTTGGCTGGTGGGAATTCGGTCGTCTACGAGGTCGCCCTGCCGTTTGTGATGCTTATCGCCCTGATCGCAGGGCCGCTGCTGGGGCTGGCCGTCGGACAAGCAGCGTTCACCTTGCTCGTTGCGATGCTGTTTGCCCAGATGGCTCCGGTGTCCTGGCGGCTCGCCGAGGTCCGGGTCTTCGACGTTGTGCTGGGCGGGCTCCTGGGTGCGGTCGTCGGACTTCTCGTCTGGCCGCGGGGCGCTCAGGGCGAGATGCGGCGTACGACTAAGCGGACGCTGGATGCCGCGGCAAATGATTTGGAGTCAACTGTGCGATCGCTGACCGATCGGGATAGTGCTTCATCGCACCGCCAAGACACCGCCAGCGTGGCCGCACGTTTCCTGATGTTGACCGACTCGACGTATGCGCAGTATCGGTCCGAGCTCAAAAGCGCGCCGGACCCCGTTGATTGGTTGGGTGTCCTCGGGCTCACCCATGAGGTTGTTCGAGGTGGTGAGGCACTGCGCCGTACCCATGGCACGGCCGGGACGCTGCCATGGCCGGGTGTTGCGGCTGAGTTGCAGGGTTTTGGATCGGGTACGGCCGATCAACTCCGTGCGATTGGAGTTCTCCTAAGCAGGAAGGATTCGGGCGACGCTGCCGCGAATATCGCCGCCCTGTCTGTTGACTCGTGGATATCGACCAGCGACGGCCGAGAAGTGGTGCGCCGCGCGATCGACCCAGCAGCCGCAGTCCGGGCATTGGATCTCTGGGGATGGCTCAGTGGTGTGACGTTCGACGGGCGAAGGGTGGCGGCCGAACTCAGCAAGGCACCAGCTCGAGATGGAGGCTGACACTAGGACTCGGCTCAGTCATCGTCGTCATCGTCGTCGTCTAGTCCAACCAGCCATTCTTTGGCATCGTCGAGATCGTCGGTTTCAAAGACCTTGACCTCACCTGGTATCAGCCAGCCGAAGGCCTTGACGCTGTTCTCCAGCCAATCGGCATCGGAGACGATAGCGATCTTTTTCCATGCTTTGAGGTGTTGAGCCCACAACTTGGTGTCGGCCCAGACAGCGCCCGGCGAGTAAGAGCCGAAGTCCTCATCGAGGACATAGAGCAGCCGCACATCATTGCGTTCCAGAGCCGTACTAATCGCCGGGAGCAGCACATCGCGATAGTCGTCGTCGGTCACCTTTCCTACCGCTTCCACACCGATTGTTCCGGCAGGCATGTTCTCGATGATCTTGATCATTTCGTGCTCCGTTGACGCTGCTGCTGTGGGCGGGATTGGCAATTTCCTTTCAGCCTGGCGGTGGCGGCGGGATTTGAACCCGCGGAGGGTTGCCCCTCACGCGCTTTCGAGTTCTGCGGCTGGCGGTTCAGACCCGTTCGGTTGGATCTGGTCGCGCCTGAGCCGAGGCTCGGCAGGCCCACTGCGCACGCCCCTGAATCTACGCGAATGAGACCACAAGTGAGACCATAAGAAGTCGAAATGCAGCCGCAGTCTTGATCGGTCATCGGCGATGATAACGGCGAGGTTCTGGCGCCGGGTCGCCTGATCGAGTCGACACCTGTGCGCGACGCGTGATCCAAATGAGAGGTAATCGCGCACCTCGGCTGCACGATCGGTGTAAGTTCCGGCCCATGACTCTCGGGGCCGCTTCGTGGCGCGTCTGGTGACCATGCTCATCGCTTTGGCCGGATTCGTGACCGTCGGCGCGCTACCGGCTGCCGCCGGCAATTCCGGCACCATCCAATACATTGCGCTGGGCGATTCTTATGCCGCCGGACAGGGCGGGGGCGATGAGATCAGACCTTGCCTGCAGAGCCCGAACGGCTACCCATCTCTGCTCGACTCCAAAGGGTGGATCGATCTCCGCGCCAACGCCGCGTGCACTGGCGCGTCAACTTCGGAAGTGAGCAGCACACAGCTGTCGGAGTTGAACC
>DATFBI010000130.1:0-8032 GCA_035253925.1 Propionibacteriaceae bacterium | reverse complement strand
CGCTGACAAGTCGGAGAAGGAGTAGCCGTAATTCATGACCGACATGCCTAACGAGCCAGCTGTCGACCGGCGGGAGCCAGTGGATCTACAGGACGAGATCCAGAAGTCCTATCTCGATTACGCCATGAGCGTGATCGTGGGCCGGGCGCTGCCGGATGTCCGCGACGGGCTCAAGCCGGTACACCGCCGAATCCTGTACGCGATGTATGACGGCGGCTATCGACCAGATCGCGGCTGGAACAAGTGCGCCCGCGTAGTCGGCGAGGTCATGGGTCAATACCACCCGCACGGTGACACCGCGATCTACGACACATTGGTACGGCTCGCGCAGCCGTGGGTGATGCGTTATCCGCTGGTCGCCGGGCAAGGAAACTTCGGCTCGGCGGGCAATGACAAGGCCGCCGCCATGCGCTACACCGAGTGCCGAATGGCGCCGCTGGCCATGGAGATGGTGCGCGATATCACCGAGAATGCGGTTGATTTCAAGCCCAATTACGACGGCAAGGAACAAGAGCCGGTCGTCTTGCCGAGCCGCTTTCCCAACCTGCTCGTGAACGGCTCGACTGGGATCGCCGTCGGCATGGCGACCAACATTCCGACCCACAACCTGCGTGAGGTTGCCTCGGCCGTGCAATGGGCGCTGGAACATCCAGATGCCACTCACGAGGAGCTGCTGGAAGAGGCAATCGCCCGTATTCCAGGTCCGGATTTTCCCAATGGCGCACTGATCGTCGGACGCCGCGGCATCGACGAGGCGTACCGGACCGGCCGCGGTTCGGTGGTGATGCGCGCCGTGGTCGACATTGAGGAAGATCGATCCGGTCGAACGTTGCTGGTCGTCACCGAGCTGCCGCACATGGTCAATCCCGACAACCTGGCGCTCAAGATCGCCGAGCTCGTAACGACTGGCAAGATCAACGGCATTGCCGACATCCGCGACGACACTTCGGCGCGTACCGGGCAGCGGCTGGTGATCATCCTGAAACGCGATGCCCAGCCGCGAGTAGTGCTCAACAACCTGTACAAGCACACTCAGCTGCAGGAGACCTTCGGCTGCAACATGCTGGCTCTGGTCGATGATGTGCCGCGTACGCTGCGGCTCGATCAGTTCATCACGCACTGGATCGCGCACCAGATCGAAGTAATCCAGCGGCGTACCCAACATCGCTTGGATGATGCCCAGGCTCGTGCCCATATCTACCGCGGCCTGGTGATCGCACTCGATCAGTTGGACGAAGTGATTGCGCTCATCCGGCGCAGCCCGAACACCGATGAGGCTCGGGAAGGCCTGAAGACGCTGCTGGAGATCGATGATCTTCAGGCGAATGCGATCTTGGACATGCAGCTGCGCAGACTCGCCGCATTGGAGCGGCAGCGGATCATTGATCAACTGGCGGAGTACGAGCGGATCATTGCCGATCTGACCGACATCCTGGCCAAGCCCGAGCGGCAGCGGAAGATCATCAGCGATGAGCTGGCCGAGATCGTCGACAAGTACGGCGATGAGCGGCGTACCGAGATTATCGGGGCTGATGGTGATCTTTCCAACGAAGACTTGATTCCGGATTCAGACGTGGTCGTGACGATCACGCGCGGCGGATACGCGAAGCGGACCAATACCGACTTGTACCGGCGACAAAGGCGCGGCGGCAAGGGCGTTCGCGGGGCGACGCTACGCACAGACGATGAAGTCGAGCATCTATTCGTCACCACCAACCACCACTGGATCTTGTTCTTCACAAACAAGGGCCGCGTTTACCGGGCCAAGGTGTGGCAGCTGCCCGAGGCCGGACGAGACGCCAAGGGCGGTCACGTCGCCGGTTTGCTGTCGTTCTTGCCAGATGAACAGATTGCTCAGGTGTTAGCCATCCGGGACTACTCGGCTGCACCGTACCTCCTGCTTGCGACCAAGCGCGGTCTGGTCAAGAAGACGGCACTGCAGGTGTACGACTCACCTAGGCAGACCGGCATCATTGCGGTCAATTTCCGTGACGAAGACGATGAGTTGATCGGCGCCGGTCTCTGCGGTTCTGATGATGAAGTGCTGCTGATCTCCAGGAAAGGCTTGGCCATTCGCTTCGCAGCAAACGATTCCGAGTTGCGGCCGATGGGCCGAGCCACCTCCGGAGTAACAGGAATGAAGTTCCGCACCGGTGATGAGCTGCTGTCAATGTCGATCATCCAAGCCGGAGCCGACGACGAGCGCTTTGTGTTCACCGTGACTGATGGCGGCTTCGCGAAGCGGACGCATGTTTATGAGTACCGCCAGCAGGGCCGCGGTGGACTTGGAATTAAAGCCATGAAACTCAACGAAGATCGCGGTTCGTTGGTAGGAGGACTGGTAGTGACTGACAATGATGAGGTCATAGCCATCAAAGCAAGTGGTCAGATCACACGCAGCGCTGTTGCCGAGGTTCCGGTCAAGGGGCGTGACACGATGGGAGTCAGGTTTGTCGGAGTAGGCGATAACGACTCAGTCGTCGTCATCGCGCTCAATCCTGAGACAACTGCAGATGCAGTACGACTTGCAGGCGACACTGCTGGGAGTGATGATTCCAATTCGAGCGTGGCTGAGGAGGATTCCTCGCTCGGGTCGGAAGCAGAAGGGTGACCCGTGACCCCACACGGGTGAACGAAGGTCCGGGGTCCAGGAGGATGACAGGTGAGTGAAGGCAACGAGGAGCAGCCATCCGCCCAGACGCACGCCCGTCAAGCTGTGCAAGAGAATCGGGAGCGACCTGCTCCTCGTGATCCGTCCACGGGCAACGGGTCTCAAAGCCAGCGGCCAGTTCCTCAGGAGCGCCCGATCGACGAGCGCGCCAGATTCCAGGCTCAGAAACCACAGGAGCAGGCACCTGAAGAGCAGCAAAGTTCCAACGGCCAAAGGAAGGAAGAGCAGTCGGCATCGGCTCCTCACGGCACGCAACCCCGAGCAGCTGATCGAGGCAACACCGGCGGGCAACAACCATCACCGTGGACAGCTGCCCACATACAGCGCACCGCCAGCCGGAATACCGCAGGACTTGCCAGTGCCAGTACGCCGCCGGTCCAGCCTGAATTGGATCAGCCGCAACTTGGACAGGCCTCGCCGAGTCAGCGACCGCAGCCTAAACCCGGAGGCCAAGCCGGCACCGTGACTCCGCCCCAGCCCCAGGCCACGACCTCACCAACTGCCAGCGAACGCCCGTCCCTTATCGAACGGCCGGCACAACCCGCGATACCGGTATGGGATCCGCCTCCGCCGCCGCAACCCAAGCAATCGCTTCGCGCCCGACTGGGAATTGCCAAAAAGGGCGCGCAGCCAGAAGGCGATTCCCCGGCTTCTTCGGAAGCGCAAGACCCCGCCGCTACGTCTGCGCCGCAAGCACCGCAGGCCGCGACCGCTGCCGCGGCTACCGGAGGGAGTACTCCAATGAGTACCGCCGCACCGCAAGCTCCGACACCGCAGCAGCAAAGACCCGGCGTTCAGCCAGTTCCGCAGGCGCCGCCCGGGCAACCCAGCGCGCAGTCGCATGGTCGTACGCAGGACACGACCGGGCGTACCCCACCAATCCCGGGCGGAGCCCGCCCAGCGCAGGTCGCCCCTGCGCCTGGACCACAAGCACGGATGCCGGCCCGACCGGTTGATCCCGCCACCCGGATGCCGGCTGGACCGGTTGATCCCGCCACCCGGATGCCATCAGCACCGACCCATCCCGGCGCTCCTGGGCCGTTCCCCGTGCCAGCGCCGGTCCAAGCACTCAGAGACTCTGCGACACAGACCGGCCCCGTCGTCCCTGCGGCGGCACCTGGCGCTGTCCACGCGCCAGGCACGCCCGGGGTTCATCATCCGGCGAAGCCCAAGGTAGGGGTAGCTCGCCGTACCCGAAAGGCACGGCTACGGCTGTCACGGCTGGACCCGTGGTCGGTGATGAAGACGTCGTTCCTGTTCTCAATTGCGGCCGGCATCATGCTTGTTGTTGCGGTGTATTCCATCTGGGCTGTGTTGAGCACTTCTGGCCTCTTTGAGTCGATCAACGAGATCGTCCGCAGCGTGGTCTCCACGCCGGGCGACACCACGCCGTTCCGGATCGAGGAGTACATCAACACTCAGAAGGTGATGGGCGTAACGGCCTTGATCGCCTGTGTCGACGTGGTGATCTTCACCGCACTCGCAACGCTCGGCTCGTTCCTCTACAACCTTGCCGCCACCATGCTGGGCGGGCTCGAGATCACCCTTGCCGAGGACTGATTGCTCGCAGATCTCCTCCTGCTGTCCTGATCACTGCGTTGGCAACGTACGTTCACGTAGGTTGCCCTCGCTCTGCACAGGTTGCATCCTGTGCAGAGCGTCAGGAACCTATGTAGAGCAAGGGTGACAGACGCGTTCCTCGCGGACCAAGTAACAGATTTGGGGGCGTCGCTGCGGATCAGCTAGCCTTTCAGTTTGTGCCCAGTACGGGCGTCTACCACCATGCGGGCCTATAGCTCAGTCGGTTAGAGCGCTGCCCTGATAAGGCAGAGGTCAGTGGTTCAAGTCCACTTAGGCCCACTCTCGAAAATATGCCCTTTGACTAGTTGCGACGAGTGATGCAACTAGCCTTGATCATCTCGGCGCGGCAACCTCGGTTATCCGGTGGAGTCTGGACGGTTGGCCTGCAGCAGCGTGAGGACCGCACGGACGCGGCGGTTCGTGTCGTGGGACGGTTCGAGCCTCAGTTTGCCGAACATCGAGGCACACCATCGCCACGTCGGGACGCTGGAGAGCAACAAGTCGGCCACATCGCGCTGGCACAACCTTCAACTGGCACAACCTTCAAATATGCGCGCCTGGCCGACCCAAAAACTTGGCATGCAGGCGACAAGTCTTGACGCACTCGCCAACGGCTGCTATGCCGAAGCAGGAGGGGCGAATTGCAACCAAAGGGCTTCCTCAAACCAAGAGCACTGCGGCTCCCGGGAGCTCGCGTACTCCCGGCGGCTTACTGACTGAGTCCCGCAACCTGTAACTCGGACCAAACTCTGAATCGAGGGCATCATGACCCAGGCAATCGCCGACGTTGACGCACTCAGAACTGCGGTGACAGGCACGGTGATTACGCCGGACGGCCTGGATTACGAGCAAGCGCGAAAGGTGTGGAACGCCGACATCGACCATCACCCGGCCGTGGTCGTGCAATGTGGGACCGCCCAGGACGCTGCCGAAGCAATTCGCTTCGCCCAAGACCAGGGACTCGAGCTGGCAGTTCGCTGCGGCGCGCACAGCATGCCCGGCTACTCCTCAGTTGACGGAGGGTTAGTGATCGACCTGGGGCGGATGAACCAGGTGACGGTCGATCCCGAGGCCAAGCGGGCCAGGGTGCAAGGCGGCGCCTTGCTCCGTGATCTCGACGCCGCGACCCAAGGATATGGGCTTGCGGTCCCGGCTGGGTTCGTGAGCCACACCGGAGTCACAGGCCTGACGCTCGGAGGCGGGATGGGCTGGCTGTCCAGGAAGGCAGGCCTATCGGTCGACAACATGGTCTCCGCAGAGGTGGTCGTCGCCGACGGTAGGATCCTGCGGGCAGCCGAGGATGAGAATTCGGACTTGTTCTGGGCGCTCCGTGGGGGCGGCGGCAATTTCGGTGTGGTGACGGAGCTTGAGTTCCGGCTGCATGACGTCGACCCAGTGGTGCAGTACGGCTTATTGTTCTGGGATGTCGCCGAAGGCGCACAAGCGCTGCGACTGATGCGTGACACCATCGTCGATCTGCCCAGGTCGTTGACCGCTCTCCCGGCCGCGCTCACAGCGCCTCCAGCTCCATTTGTCCCGCCAGAGCACCATCACAAACTGGGCTATGCCCTGGTCTTAGTGGGTTTCGGCGATGCGGCGGAACACCAGAAGACAATCGAACACGTCCGTACTGCGCTGCCGCCACTGTTTGAATACGTCACTCCGATGCCCTATGTCGCTCTCCAGCAGATGCTGGACGAAGCCAACGCTTGGGGTCTGTACGGCTATGACAAGGGCGCGTACTTCGAGGACCTGAGCGACGAGATGATCGACGTCTTTACTCAGCACATGCCCAGAAGGAAATCACCGCTGTCGGTTGTGTTCTTCTACCGCCTTGACGGGACTTACTGCGAGGTTGGTGATGACGACACAGCGTTCGGTGGCGGGCGCAATCCCCAATACATGGCCTTCTTTATCGGGCTAAGCCCTACACCTGAGCTGCTTCCAGCCGAACGGGAATGGGTGCGCTCGATGTGGACTGATCTGAAGCCCTACATGATCGGAACAACGGCCTACGTCAACGCTTTGGAAGGACAGGAAAGGGACAGAGTCCGCGAGACTTACGGAGAGAAGTACGAGCGCCTCGCCGCGATCAAGGCAAAGTACGATCCGCAGAACATCTTCCACCGCAACGTGAACATCGAGCCTGCTGTAGCTGGCACAGACAGGTCCTGACGAGACAACTGCCAGTCACCTGATTCTTAATTGTGGGTTGTTCGCGGGTCACGACTTAGCGATCCCTCGGCTTCATTCGTTTCCACGGTTCGCAGCACTTCAGCAAGTGGTTGGAGCAGCTCCGGACGGTTGGAGTAACGGGCCAGCAGGTCCACCCCCACGCCTTGTGACTGCGCCTACGTGCCATCGTCAGTGACCCTTAAGTGGAGCGAGTATTCCGGGTAGGGTGCGGTCATGAGGCACCCGGCCGGCCCTGAGCGGTCTCTATCCGCTGCAGAGAGAGGGCTACGGGCCGATGCCGAACGCAACCGCGAGCGGGTGCTCAGCACGGCCCGGGAGGTGTTCGCTGAACAGGGCCTGGATGCCTCCACTAACGAGATAGCCCGACGCGCCGGTGTGGGCGTGGCCACCCTGTTCCGTCGTTTCCCGACCCGTGACGACCTGGTGGGGGCGGTGTTTGCCGACAAGATGAGTGCCTATGCGGCCGCCATCGATGACGCCCTGGCCGATCCCGATCCCTGGCACGGCTTCTGCGGTTTCATCGAGCGGGTCTGCCAGATGCAGGCCGAAGACCGTGGCTTCGCCGACGTGCTCACCATGACGTTCCCCACCGCGAAGGCCCTCGAGGAGGAGCGGGACCGCACCGGACGTGGGCTGGCCAAGCTCCTTGACCAGGCCAAGGCCACGGGCCGGCTGCGCGAGGACTTCGCGCACCAGGACGTGCCGCTGCTCCTAATGGCCAACGCTGGTGTGGTGACGGGCACGCGGGACGCCGCCCCGGACGCCTGGCGGCGCCTTGTCGGCTACCTGATTCAGTCCTTCGCTGCCGAAGCCGCCCAGCCCCTCCCCGATCCGCCGACCACATCGCAGATGTACCGGGCGTTGATGCGGCTTTCCCGGCCAGCTCGTTAGCGGAGCGGGCTAGTTGCTGATCGCGGGGGCATGGTTGAGGTAGGCGTTGTCGTCGATCTGGGCGGCGGTGAACGCGGCGATGTCGGCGCTGCTGACGGCGAACCCGATGCGGTCGGTGCCGTAGAACCCGACCCGCAGCTTCCCGGTCTTCGGGGTGTCCTTCGGGGCAGGTGAAACGGACGATTGTCCAGTCCACCCCCGCGTTTCTAATCAGGTCGGTGATGCCGATCAGTTCCTGGTAGGCGCGGGGGAGGCCGGTGCGGCCCAGAAAGCCGACGAGCCTGGTCTGCCAGGTGGGCTTCTCCTGCGGATCGAGGACGCTGGGGGTGCCGTGGCCGATGTAGCGGGTGACATCCGTGCCGCTTCATCGCGTCGAGGATGTGCGGGTGCCGTCCACGAGGGGCAAACCTGTGGCTTTGCGGTCCAGGCTGGGGCCGAGTGCGCTCACCACGGCGTCGGCACCCTGGACGGCGCGGTCGATGGCGTCGGCGTCGGACAGCTCGCCGATGATCACGCGGACGCAGTTGCCCCATCCGGACGGGATCTTCTCCGGGTTGCGAGCGTAGGCGGTCACGGTGTGCCCGTCGGCGAGAAGTTCGTTGACGGTGAGGGATCCGATGGCGCCGGTGGCGCCGAAGACGGCGACGTTCATGCGGGTTGGTGTTCCTGTTCGCGGTTGAGGACATGGCGGAT
>DATFBI010000129.1:0-4482 GCA_035253925.1 Propionibacteriaceae bacterium | reverse complement strand
CGAGTTCATTGCGTGGTGTCAGGGCCGTCATCCGATGGAGCAGTCGGTCGGGCAGCAAACCCGAAATCGGAGTAAGTGTTGCCACGGCCCCATCAACCTCGATGAGCAGGAGATGGGCCTGAGCGGCCCAGGCCGTGGTGTAAGCCTGGGCGAAGCTCTCCGGGACCCTTTCATCGAGCTGTCCTGCCGCGCCGGAGACGACATAGGTCCGGCCGCCGACCTCGCTGACTTGGAAGTTGTGTTCATGACCGGCGAGAACGAGGCGTACGTCGGCGGCGGCGAACAGTGGCTCGAGCGCCTCCTGCATCTCCTTGTCATTCTCGTGGTTGGGTCCTGCGGTGTAGACGGGATGGTGGGAGTACGGGATAAGCCAGCGATCCTCGCGGCGGCTGAAGGTCGAGCGCAGCCACTCCTGGTGTTTCGGCGCCTGGAAGTAGCGGTGGGCCTCCGCTTGCTCGCTGTCGAGGGAGGTGTCGAGGCAGGCCAGTTCGAGGTCGGCGCCGTACCGCAGCCGGTAGAACAGTCCAGGCATAACGGACGCCGTCTCGAGCCCGCGGTGGAAGCGCTCGGGGATGTGGAAGTTGTCCTCCATCTGGGCACGGTCGTCGCTGCCCTCGGAGTCGGCGCTGTCATGGTTGCCAATGGCCGGGAAGATCGGTACCCGTGCGATGGCCAGGCGGTAGGGCTGGAAGAAGCTGGAGTACCAATCGTCGTCCTCTCCCCCGCCTTCCTGGTCCACCCGTCCCTGTTCACCCTGGTAGATGTTGTCGCCGAGCGATAGGACAAAGCGGACGTCGTGGTCAGCGACGAGCCGCTCCAGGACGTCGGCGATGCGCCGCTGGCGGCGACTGGACTCCGCATCGGCCCGCATCCCGACTCCGTAGTCACCCATGGCCACGAAGCGGACCGCTGGCGTGGCGTCGTCTGGGTCCGGCCAGGTACGGAATCGCAAGTCGTAGCGCCGCCCAGCAGGCGCCAGGTCGTAGCCGCCACGCTCACTGGGGACCCAGTCCCACAGCTCTCCAGCGGCCCACTCTGTGCCGTCGACCTTGACCTGATACCGGTAATCAGTCTCGGGCTCAAGACCCTCCACCCACGCCCAGGCGCGTTCGTCGGTAGAGACCTCAGCCGCAACCTTTTCGTCGGTGGTAAACACCTGAACGGTCGCGTGGCCGTACGGCTCGGCCGACGTCCCGATACAGGTATGTCGACCCACCCTGCCCGGGAGCTGCCCGTCGTCAACGATCTCCCACCGGCCGCGCTCCGTGCGCTCGAAGAAGAACGCGCCCCACGCGATGAGAGCTCGATCCCACCCGAGATCGACGAGGTGGATGAAAGGCTCGCGGTGAATTTCGCCGGGGCTCATGTGCCAAGCATGCCCTCACGCGGACGTCAACTCAGCGCAGATACTCCGATAAGCGCACGAACCGAAGGCCACGCCGGTCCATTTTTGGCAGTGCGGCCTGGATTCCCTCCGCGGTTCCGCTCTGCGGCCGGTTCATATGGGCGAGGATGATCGAGCCCGGCTTGCTCTTCACCATCGCGTTTGCCACTTGGGCTGCCGAGTAAGTTGCGCCCGCGTCACCCAGCACGTCGAAGTTGACCACGCGTAAACCAAGATCTTTAACCACACGGACCGCGACATCGTCGTAGTACGCGGTACCCGAGCGAAAGAACGCAGGTGCAGCACCAGTCAGCCGGCTGATGAGCCGCTGGTTGACAGCCACCTCATCGATCGCCTGGCCGACGCTCGCGGTGCCTGCAATGCCGTAGGCCGATCGTCCAGTCACCGACAACGGTCGATGCTCGGTCCCGTGGTTGGCGATTTCGAATAGTGGGTCGGCGGCCAGCTGCTTGAACTTGCGCGGATTGGCATCGATCCAGCGGGCGTTGATGAACAGCGTTGCCGGGATACCCTTCCGTCGCAGCGTTTCAATCAGTTCTGTGTCATAACCGCTCCCGCTTCGGCCGCCACACGCGTCCAGGGTGAGCGCGACTACGCGATCGCTTGTTGGCAACCGCGACACCACCTGTGGCACCCGCTCGCCCCAAGCGGTTGGCTGCTTGCCCGAGTACCGCCGGATAATCGCCTTTCGCGAGAGCAGGTTTTTGTCTACGGAGTTGCTTGGCCGTGGATTTGGCTCTGCAGATGATGCCGGTACGTCCGCAGGCACGGGCGTCGAGCTGGCGCTAGGCGTCGTATCAAGATGCACCGGCGGGAGCGGGCTCCGCGCACCACTTGAGCTTCTGTTCCCCGGACTACAAGCCAGGACAGTGCAAGACAAGGTCCCGAGCAGGAAAGTCCTGCGCCTGACGTCCAAACTCCGATCCCCTGAGTACTGATGCCTGATCGCCAGGCACCTATCGGTGTCTCCCCATTGGCAAGCGAACTGCTATGCCTATTTGCATTGTTGGCAACCGCAGGAGCTTCGCCCTCAGCTTCCATCAGACTAAACGCCAAGGTTGGCGAGCTGCTCGTAGTTAGGGCAGTTCCTACGCGTTGGCGTAATCAGCGGGGTGAGAGCTCAATCAGCGGGTTAGAGCTTAAGCGGCCGGAGCATCGTCATCGACGGCGGTCAATGCCGCCGGCCCGGATACACCGTTGACGGTCCGCGCCGCCAATAAGGCGGCCGGAGTACCGTCGACAACGATTCCCGCCTGCTTGAACGCTTGAGCCAACTGAGCCGGTTCGGTCAGGTTGGAAGCCGACACATTGAGATCCAGCAGTCTGACGCCCAGGCTACTGGCGCGCTGCTGCAGCGATTCGTCGGCCAGCATCTGGGTTGAGATCTCATCGTCACTGAGGTTTGTCTCTCTAACCAGGCGCCGAACGGCTGCGGAACAACTGTTGACGAGTGAACCCTTGTAGTCGGTGACACCCACCAGCGCCTTCTCCAGGTCAACGACTTGGAAATTGATCTGGGACGCAAATTCCCTTAGGGGGTTCAGCCGAATCATCGCCGGTAGCGGCTCGAATTGCTCGGTTACCGACTCGATCAGGACGTTGTGCACGAAAGGAATGCCGATAACCAGACCCGGCCCCACCACTTTGGCGTCGCCGCGGCATCGGGTTCTGACACCCAATCGGTCGTAGATATCCCGCCGGCAATGGATGACCTTGTTAAACCGGGTCCGTAATGCCTTGCTGCCAGAAGGAACTTTGTGCATGCCCTTGATGACGAATAAGACCAGGAGGGCAATCAGCGTCACTGCCCGCAGGAGCGTGGCCCACCACGGATCGTTGTCTCGGAACCATAGGTACTCGAGTACACCATTCACGGGCATGGCATCCACTCCTTGCTCGTGGGCGGCACCACTTCCGGGGAAGGAAGTGAACCACTGGCTGTACCTTAATTGGGATTCTCTATCCCTGTAAACAGTCCGGCTTCGGCGATGGCGACGGCCAACTATGCCGAGGATGCCCAAAATCCCCCTGCGCAGGCTTCCTCCCGTGCCCTACGCTGTGGATTTGGGGCTGATCCGTCGGGGACGCTGACGAAGAACAAGGCCGGTCCATCGCACGTCCGTTAGGCACATCGGCAGGTAGAGCCTCGAAAACCGCTAGCCGCGCCGCAATAAGGAGTGAGAGCTCCCAAAGATCATGGCCAGTGAACAAGTTGTGGGCAGGTGGGACAACGCCCCCGCCTCGTCGGCCGAGACTGCCAAGGCGAAGACTGCTCAGTCGATGGTCAGTCAGGATCTGCCGACCGACCCTCGACGATTTGCGCCCATCGACAACCTCAGGGCGGTCCTGGTTGCGTGGGTCATTGCCGGCCACGCGCTCGCAGGCTACACGGTTATTGGCGGATGGCCTTATGACGAGGTGACGGAGGCAACGATGCCTCGGCATCTCGAGTTGATCTTGGGCACAATCTTAGGGCCAACTGCCTTGTTCGTAATGGGAACGTTCTTTTTCCTGAGTGGTCTCTTGGCCTCCGGCAGCATTGCTCGTCACGGCCCGGCCGGATTCATTCGTCAGCGTTTGTTCCGGCTGGGACTGCCGTGGCTGGCGTTCACCCTGCTGATCTGGCCTCTACTCATGTGGGCGGCATACCGCTCGGCTGGCCATCCGGTTCCGATCTGGGAGGCGCTGGAGGCGCGGCAACCCTTCCTCGATTCGGGTCCTTTGTGGTTTGTCCAGATCTTGCTTTACGTTTCACTGGGCCATGCACTACTGACTTGGGGTGGCCTAGCGCGGGGCTTCCACCGCCACACCATGTCACTTCTTGTCGTGGCTATTGGCATCGCCACGGCTTCCTTCATCATCAGGCTTTGGTTTCCCGCCCGGAGCCAACAAATCCTCGATCTTCATGTGTGGCAATGGCCGCAGTGCATCGGCCTATATGTATTGGGTGTCTTAGTGGCCCATCAGGGCTGGGCTGAGCGGGTGCCGCTGCGCACCGTCCGACGCTGCGGAATCACAGTGGTGATAGCCATCACTACGGGGATTACAGTCGCCACGCTGGCCGGAATCTCAGATCT
>DATFBI010000128.1:0-19532 GCA_035253925.1 Propionibacteriaceae bacterium | reverse complement strand
GAAATAGCACAACTATCTCGTCGCCTTCTCCAAATCAGCGCAATTCGCGCAACTCAAGAAAGGTTCACCATGAATAAGCGGTTGACTCGCTTTTCCATTTCCGCGGCCGCGGTACTGGTCCTCGCTGCCGGCTGCAGTAGCTCAGGCTCACCAGCTGGCATGCCCGGGCCCGAGATGGCGCCATCATCGGCCCCCACCGTGTCGATCACCCACTCACCAAGTCACTCACCGACGACCGCAGCGGTGGCCCCGGACGCAACTGAGGCTGCCGCGCTGCGGGCGACCCTGACCAGCCTGTTGTCCGATCACGTCTGGCTGGCGGGGAATGCGCTGGACACAGCAGTGCGACAGCAAGGTGACCTGAAGGATCCGCAGGTCGTGGGCGCGGTTAAGGCCCTCGATGCCAACTCGGTGGCTCTTGCCGAAGCAATAGGGTCCGTTTACCCCGACGCCGAGAAGCCGTTCCTGGCCTCCTGGCGGCAACACATCGGATTCTTCGTGGACTACACACTTGGCAAAGCCACCAAGAACGACGAGCAGGTCACCAAGGCAAAAGATGATCTTGATGCGTACCGCACCTCGTTCGGTCAGTTGATCAACTCTGTGGTCCCCGAACTCCCGGCCGATGCCGTAGCCGACGAGCTAAAGCCGCACGTCGCCTCCCTGTTCGCCGCAATCGACGCCAGCGTGACCGGCAAGCCTGACTATCAAACCAAGCTGTCCACGGCCGCTGACCACATGGCCATGACCGCTGAAGTACTCGCCGGTGGCATTGCCAAGAACAAGAGCCTCAGCGGTGACGTCGATGGCATGGCCTCGACAGTGCGGGCCACCCTCACCAGCCAGCTCACGGCTCACGTCTGGCTGGCCGGGAATGCGCTGGACACTGCAGTACAGCAGAAGGGCGACCTGAAGGATCCGCAGGTCGTGGGGGCGGTCAAGGCTCTGGATGCCAATTCGGTGGCCCTTGCCGAGACACTGGGATCGGTCTACCCCGACGCCGAGAAGCCGTTCCTGGCCTCATGGCGGCAACACATCGGATTCTTTGTGGATTACACGTTGGGCAAAGCCACCAAGAACGACGAGCAGGTCGCCAAGGCAAAAGATGATCTTGATGCGTACCGCACCTCGTTCGGTCAGTTGATCAACTCTGTGGTTCCCGAGCTGCCGGCCGATGCAGTAGCCGAGGAATTGAAGCCGCATGTCGCGTCGCTGTTCGCGGCAATCGACGCCAGCGTGGCCGGCAAGCCCGACTATCAAACCAAGCTGAGCACGGCCGCTGAGCACATGCCGATGACGGCAGCTGTTCTGACGAGCGGCATTGTCGCCAACAAGAAGATCGAGTCATAGCACCACAACCCAGGAGATCCACTTCGCGTTACTCACGGCACTCCGCGGTAGTTCGAACTACCGCGGAGTGTCAGGAACTACCGCGAAGTGGGTTCGAACGGCATTAGTGACCCTGCCGGGCGCGTGTATCAGGACCGCAGCGCCCGCGCCGATTCTCGATCGTTCGCCCTCTGCAGCGCCTCGACCAGCTCGGCCTTGGTCATCGTCGAACGGCCCTTAACGCCGAGCCGAGTTGCCAACTCGTACAGGTGCTTCTTGGAAGCGTTTGCGTCGACGCCGCCGGCGGTCGGACGGTCGGTGTCGAGGCCACCCTCGGCCTGCTCGTCCGAAGGGCCGGAGCGGTCCTTGGGTTCCCAGCGGTCCCCGACCTTCTCGTGCGTGTGCTTGAGCGCGCTGAACGCCACCCGATGTGCCCGCTCTTCGTCGCCGTACTGCTCGGCTGCCGAGTCGTGCGCCTTGGCGAACGTACGCTGAGCCTTGGCATCCGATCGCTGCAGCGTGCTTGGCAGTTCGTCCTGATCCACCTTGCCGGACTTCGTGGTCTTGGGCATTGCCCTCCAAGTAGGTGATGCGGCTGCTGCGCCCCGCTACATACGGGCGGCGCGGCGGGCAGCAAGTTCAATTTGAGCCGAGCCCAAGACGCGCACGATAGCGGCCACAGTCGCCGTAAGCTGCCGGGGATCGGTGACGGTCGGCCGTTGCGGCCACTTGATCACTATCGCGTCAGATCTATCGGGCCGCTGAACGAGCTCGACTGCAAGCTGATCGGATTGGGTGACCTCACCGACGGCTAGAAACCGATCGGAGTCTCTCGACAGTGAGCTGTCCACATGCCTGCGGTTTTTCACCAACCCAATGTTTCCATAGATTCAGATAATTTTGTCTTTGTCTGACCAAAAAGCGAATAAATATCGCTTCAGCAGGCCGTTGCGGACAATTAGCTGGTTTCGTCACTGACTGCTGGCTGCGATGCAGCCGGCGCAGGATCAGCAATGCCGCCGGACCGTTGACCAGCGCTGGCACACCTGCGGCGTACTCGCCGGTGAGCACCGACCACGCAGCCCACACCGCCGCGTTTCCGAAGACAATCCAGTACGTCGTGGCTGAGAGACCATCCAGCCGGTCGCTGCGTAGCGTCCGTACCGCTTGCGGGATGGTGAGCAAGCAGGAGAGGAGGGCGCCGGTCCAGCCAAGAATCGTGATGATCATCGGCGGCACCCCCTTCACGTCTGCGGGCCTTGTCGGCGGACTGCTGTGCTTCTCACATGACGTTAGGCACGTTGCCCCGCTTAGTCGTGGTGCCGGCGTGGAGCTTGTGTGGAGAGAATGTGGAGATGGCAGCCGCGACTCCACACAATGCGGGCCCGGCGGATGGGGTGTTTCAGTTCGCAGACGTGACGGTGGATCTGAATCGCTTCGAGCTGCGGCGGGCAGGAGTGCCGCAGCGCGTCGAACCCCAGGTGTTGGAGGTTCTGGGCTACCTCATAGAGCACCGAGACCGCCTGGTAACCAAGCAGGAGCTCATGGATCAGGTCTGGCACGATCGGTTCATCTCGGATTCGGCAATAACCAGCCGCATTAAGGCCGCCCGACGAGCGACCGGTGACGACGGTGAACGTCAGAGTGTGATCCGTACGGTGCATGGCCGCGGTTACCGGTTCGTTGCCGATGTCGCGCAGCCTGTTCCCCGTCCTGAACCGGCGCGAGCCCAGACGGCTGGCTTGATCGGGCGCGATGTTGAACTTTCCACGTTGTGGGCCTCACTGGCGGCGGCGGAGTCAGGTAGCCGTCAGCTGATGTTGATCAGCGGTGAGCCTGGCATTGGCAAGACCGCGATCGTCGAGGCGTTCTTGTCAGGGCTCGACGGGAGCATCGAGCTGCTCGGCGTCGGCCAGTGCAATCCCGTCGGTGCTGGCGAGCCATACGCCCCGTTGCTTGATGCAGTATTTGATCTTGCAAAGGGTTCCGCGGCCGCTGAGGTGCTGCGATGTCTGGATACGTTGGCGCCGGGATGGTTTTTGCAGCTGCCTGCCTTGATCGATGTCGATCATGAGTCCTCGCTGGTCAATCGGACACTTGGTTCGACACCGGAACGGATGCTTCGAGAGGCGCTGGGCTTCTTGGACGCACTGGCCTCCGCGGGCCATGGTCCACTTGTCATCGCCATAGATGACCTGCACTGGGCCGACCGTCCAACCCTTGACTTGATCACGGCCATAGCTCGCCGCCGACGGCCAGCATCACTGCTGGTTCTCGGCACGTATCGACACACCGACCTTGACGAGGGCCACCCGTTGTCGGCCACGGTATCCGAGCTGACCGTCCGCGGCCTTGCCACCCACCTCCGGCTGGAACCACTCTCCCTGGAGGCTGCCAGCGAGCTCGTGAGGCAACGACGAACCGATCCACTGCCACCCGATGCTATGTTCACGTTGCACCGCCGCTGCGGCGGAAACCCGCTGTTCCTGGATGCTTTGCTCGACACCACAGCAGATCGCGGATCCGATACCGATCTGCCCCGAAACCTGCGTGAGCTGGTGGAGCACAACCTCAGCCGGCTCCAGCCAGAGGACCGCGAGGTCGTCGAGGCTGCTGCGGTCGCTGGAATCGAATTCGCCGTACAACTGCTCGGATCGACTCCGGAGGTTGATCAGATATGGCAGCGCTGTCACGCGTTGGCGCGACGTGACCAGTTGATCACCGTCGACGCGCATGGTCGCATGGGGTACTTCCGCTTCCGGCACTCGCTTTACCAGGAAGTCACGTACTCAGAAATTCCCAACCCCAGACGGCGGGCGCTGCACCAGCTAGTCGGCGAGCGACTAGAGGCCACGACCGACGACGCGACATCATCTGCCGCCGAGCTCGCGGAGCACTTCACGCGGTCAGGAGATGGGCGGCGAGCCGTACGCTATCGGCTCGCGGCAGCCGAGGTTGCCGCCCTTCGGAACGCCCCAGCTGCTGCTCTGGAGCACCTTCAGACAGGACTCGAGATGCTGCCAGTGCTGCCCCACGGCCCAGAGCGCCAGCGAGCGGAGGCTGACCTGCGTGCCAGTTCGGTCGCAATGGCGCTTTCCATCGAGGGTTGGGAATCTTCGCAAGCCGATTCAAGCCTGCATCGGGCGCGAGAGCTTTACCTGGCAGTAAATGACACGGAGTCGGCGAACCGGATGACGTACTGGCTGGCTGGGCTTCATGAGTACCGAGGGGAGTTCGACCGATCGCAAGCGCTTATGCAGCAACGTCTGCAGACTGCCGAAGGCGAGGAGGGAGCTCAGGTCGAGTTGCACGATCTTCTAGCGTGCTCGTTATTCCACCTCGGTGAGTTCGGTGATGCCTTGCACCACGCGCGGGAGGCGTTGGCCCGCTATGACTCCGATCGCGACCGAACCGCCTTAGCGTTCGTGGGGGAGAACGCGTTCGTGACAAGCCAGCACTGGTCTGCCTTCTCACTGTGGTGCACTGGCTACCCGGACACGGCGCTGGAACACAGCCAGGCTGCATTGGAAATGGCCCGTCGCCCCGACTACGCGTTCAGCCTCTGCCTAGCGCTCGAACAGGCCGCAATGCTGCATCAGCTTCGCAGGGAGCCGGAGCGCGCAGCCGAGCTTGCCGGCGAGATGCAAACGCTCGCCGTCGAGGGTGGCTTGCCCTACCGTCAAGCCACGGCTGGAGTACTCCTGGGATGGGCACGCAGCGCCCTCGCTGACCCAGCCGCAGGCTGCCGGGATCTGGAAGCGGCGCTGGCCAGTTACCGGCGCACTGGAGCCGCTAGTGAACTGCCATACTTCTTGATCTTGTACGCGGACGCGGCGCGTATGGCAGGGTGGAGCGAGGTAGGTCAGCGCGCCTTGCACGAGGTTCGCAAACAAGTCAGCTCACGACCATCATTCATCGCACCCGAGATCGACCGCCTCACAGCCGCGCTGTTGGTTCAGGCTGGCGCCGATCCTGCGGTGGCTGAGAAGCATCTGCGTGCGGCACTAGCAACCGCAAACGCTCAACAAGCGCTGGCTCTGGAACTGCGCGCCGCCGCAGATCTACGCCGTCTGGAGCTAGCCACAGGGCGAACTGGCGACGCGGCGATAATCCTGCGATCCACTGTCGAGAAGTTCACCGAGGGCCGCCAGCTGCCCGACCTCAGAGACGCCATTCAACTGCTCGACTGATCCAGCCGCTAGACCTTGACGGGCCCGGCGCAGATTCCAGGCCGCATTTTGGACTAGCGCGCGTCATTAATTCGCCGGAACATTGTCTTAGTTGGTGAATTGATGCTTGCTTAAGGGTTTGGACTCAAAGGCTTTCTTATTAGCCACAGGTGTCGTATAACGACAAGTGCTGGGCGAAATCGGGTGGAAGGAGCTGTCTTGGTCTCGGGCCCCACTACCAGACAGCCGTTCGTTCGCCTTGAGGCCGTCTCGAAGTCGTACGGCAGCGGTTCCTCTCGTCTTGAGGTGCTCGACCAGGTCGAGCTGGATCTCCAGCAGGGTGAAACAACGAGCCTCGTCGGCCGCTCTGGCACGGGAAAGTCGACTCTGCTATCGCTGATTGCCGGGCTGATGCGTCCCGATTCGGGGCATATCTACATTGGCGGCCAGCAGATGGAGCAGCTAAATGATGACAGTCGGGCTGGCCTTCGCGCAGAGCGGATCGGCTTTGTGCTCCAGTCCGATAACCTGATTCCTTTTCTGACTGCTGTCGAGAATGTTGAGCTTGCGATCGGTTTCGCCCCAGGCCGCCGATCCACTGCGCGAGCGCGAGAACTCCTGTCGGACCTCGGCCTTGGACACCGGATGGATCACCTTCCGCGACAGCTGTCTGGCGGGGAGTCACAGCGGGTGGCGGTTGCCGTCGCGCTTGCCAATGAGCCAGACCTGCTCCTTGCCGATGAGGTGGTCGGGCAGCTCGACTCGAATACCGCTGCGGACGTCATGCAAATGATCTTCGATGCCTCCCGGGAGCGGAACCTCACCGTCTTATATGTCACCCACGATGAGCAACTCGCACGAGAAGCTGACCGGTCGCTCCGCCTCACCGACCGCAGAGTGGTAGCGGCATGAACATGGATGCTTCGGTCGTCGTCGACTCGGTGATTGTCGAGCACCAGACGTCAAGCGGTCCGGTGCGGGCGCTCGATGGAGTCTCATTCACCGTTAAGAGCGGCTCGAGCGTCGCGATCACCGGTCCCAGCGGCGGGGGCAAGTCCACCTTGCTGTCAGTAATTGGGGGGCTTGCACAACCCACGTCAGGGACCATAAGAATTGGCGATTCCTCAATATCAGAAATGTCTGAGAGTGATCGCTGCAATTTTCGCCGCAGCCATGTCGGTTTCGTCTACCAGGCCGACAATCTGCTCCCATTTCTTACTCTGATAGAAAACGTCGGACTTCAGTTGGCGCTCAATGGGAAGTCGTCCGGCACCGGAAAGTCACTGGCCATGCTCGCCAACCTCGGCCTGGCCGGTCTGGCGTACCGGCTGCCGGATCACCTCTCGGGCGGGCAGCGACAACGGGCTTCGGTTGCGCGTGCGATCGTCAACGAGCCGGAGATCATTCTCGCCGACGAACCCACCGGTGCGCTTGATGCGGCCAACGCCTTCGGCGTCATCGAGCTGCTGCTCGGAATGCAGCGGGAAATGGGCGCGACGTTGATCATGGTTACCCACGACCGCGACGCGGCGCGCCGGCTCGACCGGCAAATCCACTTGCGCGACGGACGCGTCGCATGATCGGCAGCTACGTCTGGCGTGACCTACGCCGAAACCCGAGGCGCAGTCTGACGGCGCTGGCCGGCATGACGCTCGGCATTGGCCTGTTCTCAGCCGTGCTGTTCTTCATCGACGGTTCTTCTGCGACCATGACCGCGCGCGCCATTGCACCCATCCCGGTCGACATGCAGCGGCTGCTGGCGGATCCGCTGGGAAACAAAGTTCGCCTTACCGAACAGATCAGCCCAGAGCGGCTGCAGCCCGGGGAACGGGGACACGTCACGCTCATGCTGGCCAACAACAGCTCCCATCCGGCCAATGAGGTCGTGATCAGGGACGAACCGATCCCTCCGCTCAGCTACGTCCCCAATTCCATGACCATCGACGGCGTCCGGATGCCCGATTACGGCGGTGAATTTCCGCTGGCTCAGGGAGGCGGCAACTTCGGGCTCAATCTCGGCACGGTGTCGCCTAAATCCAAGGTCACCCTGGCATACGACGTGGTGGCCGACGCGGCGGTGGAGTCTGTTCCTGCGCTGGGTCCCAGCGCAAGCTTCTCCAGTCGCGAGATCGGCGTTCCGGTCAAGGCCAACGCCTCAGAACCACTCGGCCTCGAAGAGCTGGCCCGCCAGATCAGCCAGATTCCAGGCGTGGCCCGCGCAGAGCCACTGTCGTTTGTTGATCTTGATCCCGGCTCGCTTTCGGCGGGCCCAAAGCGACCGCCCGAGGCGGTCCGCGTCTTCGGCTTGGACAGCCGATACCTCGAGCAAGATCCGTCCATCCGGATTGTCGAAGGATCCTTTGAGCCGGGTTCCGGTCTGCTCAGTGCGGAGGCGGCTCGCGCCTTGGCCATTGGTCCCGGAGGCGCTGTCCAGGTACGCGTGCCTGGCATGAAGCAGCCGCTCAACGTACGCATCAGTGGCATCACCGACGTATCGCAGGCGAAGTCCCTCTTCTACAGCCGGGAGGGAAAACAGCTGGAGCAGTTCGTCTATGTCCGAAACTCCTTGATTGTCGGGCCCGAAGTGTTCCCCAAAACGATCATCCCGGCATTCCAGAACGTGACAACTGCACCCGGAACGGTACTCCGCAGCCAACCGATCCTCGAAGTTGACGTCTTTTTTGAACGTGAGCCGCTTGACGCTGATCCGGCAACCGCGCTCGCCCAGACAAAGGCAGTCGCTGATGCCGTCAACTCCATCGCGCCCGGGCAAGATGTCTTGATCGACAACATCTCCAACGCACTGCAAGTCGCCAGCGAGGACGCCCGTACCGCCAAGCGCATGTTCGTCTTCTTAGGGGTGCCCGGTGCCCTGATGGCTGCGATCCTCACCTCGTACGCGGGCGGTGTGCTGGCCAGTGCGCTGCGTCGCGAGCAGGCGATCTTGCGGATCCGCGGCGCCAACCGAAGCCACCTGTTACGCATGCATGGGTTGCGGACGCTCGCGCTGGCCGCCGTCGGGTCGGTGCTGGGCGTGACACTGGGTCTCATTTCAACCGCGGTCGTGTTGTCTGCAGATGCCTTGGCTAGCGCTTCCCCGGCCAGCCTGCTGGTATCGGCGCTGTTAGGTGCGGGCGCCGGTTTTCTCGCAACCGGTGTCGCGTTGTATGTCGCTGGCCGGCGCGCGATCACTCGCCAGATCAGTGACGAACGAGCGCAGCTTGCATCCGGGAAGCCGCTCTGGCGCCTTCTCGGCATCGACTTCTTGATTTTGGCCCTAGTCGCGGGTGTCGAGTGGTACGAGCGACGTCATGGTGGCTTTGAGGGCGTACGCGGATCGGTCTATTACGGCCGCGCCGTATCGCTGCAGATGCACCTGGTAATCGTGCCGATCGGGATCTGGATCGGCGGTGTCCTGGTGCTAGGCCGAGTTGTTGAGCGGGTGTTCGCTTATCTGCCGCTGCCCCGCCGACATCGGTTCGGCCGGCCACTTCGCGGTCTGCTCACCCGCAGCATCCGGCGCCGTTCCTGGGCCGCGGCTTCCGCAGTGATCATGATCGGCCTGATAGTCGCCCTGGGCACCAGCGTGGCCTCCTTCAACGCGTCGTACAACCAGGCAAAGGCTCGTGACGCGCGGTTTGTCGTGGGTTCCGACATACGTGTCACGCCCGCTCCGATTAGTGCTCTTGACCATCCTCCGCAGTACGCCGACAAGCTCGAGATCCCGGGCATCCAAACGGTGACGCCGGTGGTGTACGGCCTACTCAATGCGCTCGTCGAGAGCGAAACCAATGAGGACGCGGGAAACATGGTCGCGATCGACCCCGCTGCCTTTGGACAGGTTGCACCGCTTATCGACACGGATTTCATTGGAACCACCGCGGCGAGTGCGATGGATGACTTGCAGCGCCAGCCAGCCGGGGTGTTCCTCAATGAGGAACTTGCTGATCGTCTCGATGTGGAAGCCGGTGACGAGGTACAGGTGCTCTTCGCACGCGCAACCCAGCAGCAGAAGCTCGCCGAGATGAAAGTGCTCGGACTCTTCCTGCGGCTACCTGGATTCCCCGATGGCGTAGATGCAATGGTCAACATCGAACGTCAGATGCAGCTCATTCCCTCGACCAACGCCACCTTTTTCCTGGCGAGTACCAGCGACCCAAGCAACGCCGCGTTGGATCGCGTGGTTGCCGGACTGCGCGAAGGGCCTGGCGCCGCGGACGCTCTGCAAATCGACACGCGCGCAACCACACTTGACAAAGATCAGTCAAGCCTCGCAGCGTTGAACATCCGCGGTTTGCTCACCCTCGATTCCGCTTATGCCCTCGCCATGGCGGCGACCGCGATCACGATCTTCGTGTTCGGACTGTTGCTGCAGCGGCGGAGGGAGTACGTGACCCTGCGCGCGCAAGGCATGCGGATAGGAAAGATCCGGTCACTGATCATCACTGAATCCGTTGGCGTGGTGGTGGTTGGGGCGGTTGTCGGCGCCCTGATCGGCGCTGCCATGGCTTACTTCCTGGTCACTGTGCTGCAACCACTTTTCGTACTTCGGCCGGAGGTCGTTTTGCCACGGTCCGACATTGCCGTGCTGGCGGCACTCGTACTTGCCGTATCGATCATTGCATCGTTGGCGGCCACAACCCTTATCCGTCGCCTACCCCCAGGAGAGCTGTTGCGTGATGAGTAGCTACCCGAGAGTCATCCACGTCCCCTTACGCCGTAGGACCTTGGCCGTTGTCGGTGCTTTTGTCGTGGCATCCACGGCAGCAGCCTGCAGTGCCGGTGAGCCGGCACAGCAAGCGCCATCTGCTCCGGAGAGTCCCCCACCGACGCAAGTAGCAGCCAGTACGCCGACATCATCGCCCACCGCCGCCACGCCGAGCCCTACGGCGGTTAAGAAAGTCAACGCCAACTACAAGAAATTTGACGCGAAGGACTTCGTGGATCCGCTCAGTGGCCAGAACAACTGGTATCCGCTGGTGCCCGGTACTCAAACGCTGCGAGACGGTTCGATAACCCGCGGCAGCAGGAAGCTGAAGCACGAGCTACGCGTCACCGTCACCGATGTAACGAAGGAAATCAACGGCGTCCGAGCGGTCTTGGTCTTGGATCAGGACATTGACGCCAAGCAGGTAGGCGAGGCTTCGGTGGACTACCTCGCCCAGGACAAGTTCGGCAACGTGTGGTACATGGGGTCCTACACCGAGATTTATGAGGGCGGCCAGCTCGTTAACGCCCCCGACGCTTGGCTTGCCGGCAAGAGCGGTGCGAAGCCGGGTGTTTGGATGATGGCGGACCCGAAAGAGGGCTTGAAGTACGTCCAGGCTCAAACTCGGCAGGAGACAATCCGAGCCGAAGTAGCCAAGGTGGGCGACCGGAAATGCACCCCGTTCAAATGCTTCAAGGCGCTAGCCATCCTCGAAGACGGCAGCGAGTTTAAGTACTTCGGCCCAGGAGTCGGCCATATTGCAACCGAGCCCAATTACTCCGGTGGTGAGCAGGAAATCGAAGAACTGGTCAATGTCGTCAAGCTCACTCCGAAAGGGCTGGCCGAGTACAGCAACGAAGCACTGAAGCTGGACAAGCGCGCCCGGAAGGAAGCCAAGAGCGTTTTCGGCAACTCAGACCCAGCCCAGCGCCCCTGAATAACGCCGACTTGTCAGCGTGGATGGTCGCTATCCATGCTGACAAGTCGGTTCAGTCGCGACGCAGGCGTCTAAAAATCGTGCTGCGGATCTTGGCAAGGCGCCCCATCTCTGGGGTTTCAGCCATCGCTTCGGATCCCTCACCACCTTCGGACTCCGGCGCAGCCAGGTGTCGGATGAGGTCCATCACCTCGTTTTGGTCGAGCCCTTGAGAAACCAGCCGCTTCGGATCATCGGGGTCCCGAGTGAACACGTACAGCTTGTCGTCGTGGGCTGCGAGGACAATGTCAGCGCTTTGTTGAGCGATCTCCTGGCTGTCGGATGCGGTGAAATCCGTCACCGATACCAGCGCCGTCTGGCGTGCGGCGGCAAGCACATTGTCTGAGTCGACGGAGTCACGCTCTGGGCCACCGTCCGGGAGCCGCTCCCGCAACCGGCGGAGGGCGTCGTCGATGTCACGAAGAGAGAGCTCGTGTACGCCGAGCGCGTCAATGAGCACCTCAAGGGCAACCCCATCAGGTTGCGGAAGCAGCAGAGTACGCCACGGATGGCCAGGTTTGGTGTTGGTCACCCGGGCATCGATAACCGACCGTGCGCGTTGCTGGAATACCACGGCGATGCCAAGATCGCCCCGTACCTGCAGGCGTTCGGTCCCGGGCATAGCCACCAGGAGCTGACGCGCAGCCAGCGAACGTACGGCCTCCCCCACTTCCTCTTCGGACGGCATCTCGTCGAGGAAGTCGACGACGGCATCGACTGCCACCATCTCGGCAAGACTGTAGCCACCAAGCGGCACAGGCCCGGTGCTCACGAGGTGAAGCACAGCCTCAACCAAGCCCGAAGGTATGCCGACCTCGGACTGCGTCTCGGTCACGAAGTTTCCTCAGAGCCAGCAGGAACCCGAACCGCTAGTCGTAAACGTCGATCGCCCACGGCCACTTCAATCGGTCGTGCAGCCAGCACCTTGGGCAGCGTCCAGTCCCCTGATTTCCCCTCAGCAGAGAGCAGCCGGTGTGCCGTCGACCTTGCAGTTTCGGTAACCCAGACCTGTGAGTTGCCGAACAATCCTCGACCTCGGCCACGCCCAGGCCCTGGTACCAGTTCAGCGAGAGGGTCCTCCCGCAGTGGCCCGAGGAACCGGCGTACTAGATCCGACTGAGCGCCGGTGACGTCCTGAGCGACCTGGTCTTCGGCATCCAACCGGTACAGCGTCTTAGTCAGCGCCCGTGTCGTGCCCTCCGGCAGTGGCACCGTGGTACTCAGCTGTGGCGAGAGATACATCGGCCGCCGCTCGGTCGCGGTTGACAGTCCCCACGGCCCAACATTGCGTTTGGTCACCTTGTAGACGACGTAGTCCGCCAAGTGCTGCACGTCGTTCCAGGTAGGCAGCCGATGTCCTGCACCGAACGCCGCAGGCGTCTTCTCTAGCTGCACCCAGGTTCCCGAAGCGGTACGCCCGTGAAGCTTCTCGCGTACCAGCGGTCCATGCATACCCAGATCCGGATAGGCCTGCTTGTCCACGGTGCGGTGATGACTCGACAGTCGCTCCCGAGTCACTTTCGGAAAGCGCCAGCGCTCATAGAGATCCGGATCGTCAACGAGGACATGCCCACCCCACAGCACGTCCCGAAGTTGATTTACATCCAGGCCGTGCGCCTCCAGGTCGGCCAGTACCGCGGCTTCCTGAGGCGTCAGGCTCTTGGCCGCCTGAACCAGCCCGCGACGGTACGTACCGTGGCGGGTGGTGAGTTGGACGAGCAGGCGGACCCTGGTGCGCATGCGTTCGGCCTGCTGATCGCTGGCGGGGGCGCGTTGCGCGGCTGCCTGGATCAACGTGCCTGGCACGGAGCCAGGCTACTGCGAGGCGACAGTTTGGCGCGAGATCAATCACCCGGCGGCAGCCAACAAGCCAGGCCGGGGAGCCGAACGCTCGCTCTTGACTTTGCAATCAATCCCTGTTTAGATCGATTTAATTTAGATCGATCTAAAGCCGAGGAGGCCTGGTGGCACGGGTAACGCTGGTGGACGTAGCGCAATACTGCGGTGTCTCCCGCGCCACTGTGAGCTTGGTGCTGAACGACAGTCCGTTGGTCGCCGACAAGACCCGCGAGCGCGTGCGTCAGGCCATGGCCGAGCTTGGTTACGTCTACAACCGCGCCGCGGCATCGCTCCGTACCCGGCACAGCGACGCCATTGGTGTGGTGGTGACCAACATCACCAACCCGTACTTCGCGGAATTCGCCACCGGAGTGCAAGACATCTTGACCAGCCGCGAGACGGTGCCCCTGCTGGCGGTCAGTGGCGAAGATCGCGACTTGCAGCACCGGCTGGTGAACTCCCTGGTGGAACGCAACGTGGACGGCATTGTGCTGATACCTGCACACGGCACAACCCCCAGCGACCTGCCGGATCTGCTCGGAACACCCTGGTGTTGATGGCCCGCCGCCTAAATGGCATGGATACCGACTATGTGGGCGCGCAAAATCGCGAGGGCGGGTATGCGGCTGCTGAACATCTGTACAGCCTGGGTGCCGCCGAATCGCCTTTGTGGGCGGCTACGCCGACTCCTCGGCACGTGAAGAGCGGGCCGGCGGCGTAGAGGAATTCCTGAGCGAACACGGCCTGACACTGAACGACGATCACTCGGTGGTCTGCGAGCCGGCGCGGCCGGCGGCACGGGAGGCGGCATTGCGGCTGTTCAACAAGGATCCCAATGTTGAGGGCCCTAGTGTCGATGGAATTGTCTGCTTCAGCGACGTGGTCGCCTTCGGCGTCCTCGATGCAGTCGCGGACATAAGCCGCACCATCGGATCGGACGTCCGGGTGATCGGCTTCGACGATGTCCACGACGCCGGGCTGAACCGACCTTCGCTGAGCAGCGTCGCGGTGCCCGCTCGCGAGACCGGTCGCCGCGCCGCGCAACTCGTATTGGAGCGCGCTTCGGGGTCGACGGAACCGACCGTACGCGAAGAGTTCCCTGTCAAGCTCGAGCCGCGGGAGACCTGCGGCTGCCCCCGTCCCAAGCTGCTCGTCTGACCTGCACGGAGAATGCTGCAAATATGCGAACCGTCCCTGTACTGACCGGCGCTGAAGCCGCGCAGCTTATCCCCCACTCGGCAGTCATCACCGTCTCGTCCTCGTCTGGACTCGGTTGTCCGGACGCCGTACTGGAGGCGATCGGGCAGCGTTATGAAGAGTCCGGCTCTCCGGCCAACCTGACCACCCTGCACCCAATTGCGGCCGGCGACATGTATGGCATCAAAGGCATTGACCATCTGTGCCGACCTGGGCAACTGCGTCGGGTGCTGGCCGGCTCCTATCCCTCGGGCGGCTCCAAGCTCGACCCGCCGCTGATCCGGCAACTCATCCACAATGATCAAATCCAGGCACTCAACATCCCATCCGGGGTGCTGTTCCAGATGCATCGGGCCGCCTCCACCGGCCAGCCGGGTGTGTTGACCGAGGTCGGGCTAGGCACCTACGCCGACCCACGGCTGGAAGGCGCCAAGATGAATGCCGTCACCGATGATTTCGTCAGGCTCATGCAGGTGGACAGCGACGAGTACCTGTTCTACCCCGCGGTCCACGTTGACGTCGCGATCATCCGAGCCACCACGGCCGACCCCCACGGCAATCTCTCATACGAGCAGGAGTGCAGCACCCTCGGCGCGCTCGACCAGGCCTACGCCGCTCATAACAAGGGCGGCGTTGTGATCGCCCAGGTCAAGAGACTGTCTGATACCCAGCTGCCCACTCAGGACGTCCACATACCCGGGATCCTCGTCGATGCCGTCGTGGTCGATCCCGACCAGATGCAGACAACTCAGACCTTCTATGATCCCGCCTTGTCCGGCGAGGTCCATCGTGACCTCGACGACATCGAGCCGGTTGGGTTCGGTCTGGAGAAGGTGATCGCTCGCCGGGCCGCGGCCGAGCTCCAGGTCAATGCCATCGTCAATCTGGGCTTCGGGATCTCGGCCGCCATCCCTCGGGTGCTGCTCGAGGAGGGCCACGCCGACGACGTCACCTGGGTCATCGAGCAAGGTGCGGTTGGCGGCTTCCCGGCAACCGGGTTCGCGTTCGGGTGCGCACTGAACCCGGAGGCGCTACTGCAAAGCATCGACCAGTTCACTCTGCTGCAGGGCGGCGGCTTCGACGTCGCCATGCTGTCATTCCTGGAAGCGTCGGCGGCCGGTGATGTCAACGCCTCCTACTTGCCGGCCCGGCCGCATGTTACGGCTGGCGTAGGCGGCTTTAACGACATCATCACCCGCGCACCCAAGATCGTTTTTTCCGGCTACTTCACTGCCGGCAAGAAGGACATCAAGGTCGAAGACGGCCAGCTCAAGATCATCTCAGACGGCGCCATCGCCAAGTTCGTCCCGGAGGTCGCCCAGATCTCCTTTTCCGGTGAGATGGGTCGAAAGCGCCGCCAAGAGGTCCTCTACGTCACCGAACGCTGCGTGATCGAGTTGACCGTGGATGGGCTGACGGTGATCGAGATCGCTCCCGGAATCGATCTTGAGAAGGATGTCTTATCAAAGGCCGATGTACCGCTGCTGGTCAGTCCCGACCTGCGGCTCATGTCCGCCGCCTTGTTCAAGCCCGAGCCGATGGGACTGATCTTGTCCCGCAAGCCATCCCGGATCAGCCACCAGTCAGCCCCCCACCGATAAGGAATCTGATCATGCCCGCCAGCCACTACGACTACGTGATCGTCGGCGCCGGCGCCGCCGGCTGCGCCGTAGCGAACCGCCTTTCCGCCGATCCGAACACCACCGTCCTCCTGCTCGAAGCCGGGGGTAAGGACTGGTCGCCATTGGTTCACATGCCCGTCGGGTTCACCAAACTGGGCGGCCCGCGCTACAACTGGGAGTTCTCCACCGTTCCGCAGCCGCAGCTGAACTACCGCGAGATGTGGTATCCGCAAGGCCGTACGTTGGGCGGCAGCACCTCGATCAACGCGATGATCTACATCCGCGGCCAGAAAGAGGATTACGAGGCTTGGGCCGAGCTTGGCAATAAGTACTGGGGCTACGAGCAGGTGCTGCCGTTCTTCCGGCGGGCCGAGGCTAACGAACGCCTCAACGATCGCTACCACAGCAGCATCGGCGCCGTGAACGTCACCGAGCAGGTCCAACACAACCCGCTGAGCAAGGCCTTCGTACGCGCCGCCCAAGAGCTTGGGGTTCCCTTCATTGCCGACTTCAACGGGGCAGTGCAAGAAGGTGTCAGCTGGTACGACGTCACCCAGAAGAACGCCCGTCGTGAGAGCACTGCTACCGCTTACCTCAGGCCAGCGCGGAAACGCGCCAACCTGACAGTCGAGACCCACGCGTTGGCCCGGAAGATCCTGGTAGAAAACGGCCGCGCCGCGGGGCTGGAGTACATCTTGAAAGACGAGCCGGTGACTATTCGAGTCGACCGCGAGTTGATCTTGAGTGGCGGCGCGATCAACACGCCACGCCTAATGCTGCTCTCCGGCATCGGACCAGGCGATGAGCTACGCGCCCTCGGCATTCCCGTCGTGCACGACCTGCCCGGGGTCGGCAAGAATCTGCAAGATCACATGGACGTCTATTTGACGGCGGTGACCACTCCGGTTAGCTACAACTCCTCGGACCGACCCGACAAGGCTGTGCTCGCCGGGCTGCAGTACATCACGACCAAGACCGGGCCAATCACCGCCTCGGTGTGTGAGGCCGGCATGTTCGTTCGTAGCGGGCCTGATGTTGCGACCCCCGACATCCAGATGCACGCCCTCCCCGCCTATGTGATCGACCACGGTCGGATGCGTATCAAGGGTCATGGCATGACCATCAACACCTGCCATTTGCGGCCTCGCAGTGTCGGCTCTGTCACTCTGCGCACCGCGAATCCGGACGACCCACCGGCTATCGACCCGGCTTTCCTTACCGATCCATACGACTGGGAGAAATCGTTGGAAGGGTTCCGCTGGGGCCGGGAGATGATGCGCAGCAATGCGTACAGACCCTTTGTCCTCAAGGAGTTCCTGCCCTCCGCGGACGTCAAGACCGATAAAGAGATTCGGGAGTACGTCAAACAATGGGCCAAAACTGACTATCACCCGGTCGGCTCGGCCAAGATGGGCGACGATGATCTTGCTGTCGTTGATCAAGAACTCAAGGTCCGCGGTATGGAAGGCCTCCGAGTAATCGACGCCTCGATCATGCCCAAGTTGATCAGCGGCAACAGCATGGCCACCTCGACCATGATCGGCGAAAAGGGCGCTCACCATGTGCTGCACGGTCTCACGCCGCCCGACCCGAAAGATGGTCCACTATGAGTGAATCCGTGCAGGTGGACGTCGGCCGGGTCACCGTCGAGTCGGATTGGGAAGTCGCCACCATCTGCCTGGATCGGCCGCTCAAGCACAACGCGCTCACCCCAGAGATGCTGGCGCAGTTGGAGCAGATCCTGATGACCCTTGATTCCGACCGGGACACACGCATCGTGGTTGTGACAGCGGCCGGGGATCGCTCCTTCTGCGCAGGTGCCGACATCAAGCGCTTTAAGGCGTTGCAGCCACTGGACATGTGGGCGCACTGGACGCGGCTCGGGCATCGCGTGTTCGACCGTCTCGCGACGCTCAGGCAACCAACGATCGCCGCTGTGTCCGGCAATGCCTACGGCGGCGGGTTTGAGCTGGCTCTGGCATGCGATCTGCGGATTGTGGCCGAGGACGCCACGCTTGGCTTGACAGAGGTCGGTATTGCTGCTCTGCCCGGGTGGGGTGGCACCGGTCGACTCCGTGACCTGGTGGGCCCCGGACGGGCCAAGGAGTTGATCTTCACCGGTGAGCCGCTGACCGCAGAGCGGGCCCTTGCCTGGGGTGTCGCCAACCAGCTGGCGCCCAGATCGCAGGTGATCAACGCCGCCCACGCCCTGGCCAACAAGATCGCCAGCCGGGCGCCCATCGCCGTGCAGATGGCGAAACAGGCAATCAACGCCGGCGACGCCTACCAGGCGATGGAGCAGATCGGCTCCGCAGCTACAGCCTTTACCGAGGACGCAGCCGAAGGATTCGCGTCCTTTATCGAGAAACGCGACCCGCGCTACCGCGGCATCTGAACCCCCAGTCCGCATCCAGACCGATCGAAAGCACTGCCATGACCACGATCAGCAGCACCGCCCCTGCCACCATCAACGCCCGAGTCTGGCCCAACATCGTTGACGGCCGAGAGATCGGCGGCGGAGGTGATGAGGTGCTGCGCGACAGCCCAGCTCATGACGTCCCCGTCGCCAGCTACCACAGCGCAAGTGAGGCCGATGTCGATGCCGCCGTTACCGCAGCCCACAGGGCCTTCAGCGCCGGTGACTGGCCGCAGGCCTCGGGTGCCGAAAGGGCCGCGCTGCTGCGTAGGGTTGCGGCGCGGATCGAAGCCGAGCTCGACGAGTTGGCCTTGATCGAGACGCTGGAATCCGGCAAGCCGATCTCGCAGGCAGGAGATGAGGTGTCCAGCGCCGCGGGAATCTGGTACTACGCGGCCAGCCTTGCTCAACAGGCATACGGTGACGCCCACAATCACCTGGGTCCGAATTACCTGGCGGTGACCGTGAAGGAGCCGGTCGGCGTCGTTGGAGTGATCACACCGTGGAACTTCCCGCTCTTGATCGTTTCCCAGAAGCTGCCATTCGCGCTGGCGGTTGGTTGCACGACCGTGGTCAAGCCCAGTGATCTAACACCCGGGACCACCACTCGGCTGGTCCAGATCTTGCACGACGAGGGAGCACCCGATGGCGTTGTCAACCTGGTGCATGGCGGCGGTGATGTGGGTGGCTGGCTGTCCAGTCATCCCGGTACCCACATGACCACGTTCACGGGATCTACCGGCGTCGGACGCATGGTCGCCCAGGCGGCCGCCAAAGATTTGAAGAAGGTAAGCCTGGAGTTAGGCGGCAAGAACCCGCAAGTGATCTTTCCGGATGCTGATCTTGACGCGGCCCTGGAAAAGGTGGTCTTTGGCGCGTACTTCAACCAAGGCGAGTGCTGCAATGCAGGTTCCCGGCTGCTGGTGCATGCCGACATTGCCGAGGAGTTCACCGAACGAGTCGTGGAGCGCGCACAGGACGTCACAGTTGGTGATCCGCTCGACACGGTCACCAAGGTAGGAGCGCTGATCTCGGAGAAACATCTTGGCGTGGTCAGCGGCTATGTTGATCTTGGGCAGCAGGAAGGTGCCTCAGTCGCGCTCGGCGGCAGCCAGCTCGACTCCGACCGCGGGCGGTACTACTCCCCCACTGTGCTCGCCGGCGTACCGAAGACCGCCCACGTCGCTCGGGAAGAGATCTTCGGCCCGGTGCTATCAGTGGTCCGGTTTGCTGATCTTGCTGAAGCCGTGGAAATCACCAATGCCACTGGTTACGG
>DATFBI010000127.1:0-3708 GCA_035253925.1 Propionibacteriaceae bacterium | reverse complement strand
GGTGTTGCTCGGCGTTCCTGGTCGCCGTGGCGCACCGTCGTCGGATTCGGCGTCGTGAGTCTGGCCGCCGACATGGTTTACGAGGGAGCTCGCTCAATCACTGGACCGCTGTTAGCGTCGCTCGGCGCGTCCGCGGTACTTGTCGGGCTCGTCAGCGGAGCAGGTGAGGCCACCGCGCTCATGATGCGCATCGTGTTCGGCTCCTGGGCAGATCGCAGCGGTCGCTATTGGAGGCTCACCTTCATCGGCTACGGCCTGACCGCCGTATGCGTACCGGCCCTGGCTATCACGCCATTTCTGGCGGGCGCAGGCCTCGCGCTGGCCAGCTTTCTCCTCCTCGCGGAGCGACTGGGGAAGGCGATCCGCAGCCCAGCAAAGACAGCGTTGCTGGCTTATGCCGCCGCTGCTGTCGGGCTGGGACGCGGTTTCGGCGTACACAAGGCACTCGATCAGATCGGTGCCGTTGCCGGGCCACTTCTGGTTGCCGCAGTCGTCGCGGCAGCTGGAACGATCTGGCCGGCGATGGCGGTGCTGATCATTCCCGGGGCGGTTGCATTGCTTTTGCTCGTCCGGATCTGGCGGAGCATGGGCAATCCCGATATTGGCGAGGCGGAGCAAGCGGCGGAGGCGGCGCCAGTCCCGGAACGCCAAGAATCGCTGCCCTTGCGACCTAACCGATTGCCTCGCGAGTTCTGGCTGTTCGCGGCCGCCTCTGCGGCCGTCAGCGGCGGACTGGTCACCTTCGCCGTTATCGCGTATCACCTCACACAAGATCATGTCGTATCTGTGGTGGCGGTTCCGCTGATCTATGCGGCGGCGATGGCCGCCGCAGCACTTGCTGCTCTGGGATCGGGCTGGCTTTTTGATCACACCAGAGGTCGCATCCTGATCGGGCTGCCGTTCTTGGTATCGGCCGTACCAGTTCTGGCATTCGCTAGCACGCCGCTGATTGCCATAGCCGGTGCGGTGCTCTGGGGTGCGGCCGGCGGCGTACTGGACTCCACCGTCAAAGCACTGGTTGCCGACCTGGTCCCGGCCGCCAAACGTGCTACCGCCTACGGAGTCTTTGCCGCGGTGCAAGGCGCCGCGGCCATCGGCGGCGGAGTGATGGCCGGTGCGCTCTATGAGCAATCACTTCCGATACTGATTGCAGCTGTGGTCGCTACCCAGATCATCGCGCTGGTCTTGTTGATCATTACCTTGCGGCGCTATCACCGGATGGCGTCTTCCGCTTAAGGCGCGGTGTGATCTTGGCCTCAGGCTTCGCGATCATCTCGATCGTGAATGTGATCTTCTGCATCGTTCTGCCAGACAAAGGAACGGCGCCAGCTGGTACCAGGTGGAAGTCCGCGCAGTGACGGTCGCTCCGGGTGGGGAAGAGCGGCCTGAACGATCGGTGGCAGCTGAGCTAGGGGCCTAGTCCGCTGCTCATCCTTCCACAGTTGTCGTGCCCGGGCGCGATCTTCCAGATTCAGCTGGTTGAGTACGTGATCCACTGCCGCCAAAATCGACCCACGCAGCAGCCATGAGGATTTGTTCTCTTCGACATTAACCATGATCAATTCGGCCAAGATCGCCTTGGTTTCGCGGAGAATCTCAAGGCTCTCATCAAGCGAGCGCTCAGCTTCTTCCTCCCGTTCCTGAACCTCGGCAAGGACCAGGCTGCCGAACGCTCGAATGCAGTCAGCGACGTCGTGCAGCACTACAGCGAAGGCATTCCGCAGCTCTTCACCGTATGGATCGTCGGGCCGCTCTTCGGTCGGAACCTCGGCCAGCAACACCACGAAAAGGGCACGGATCGCCAGTTGGCAGCTCTCCAGCGTGTGAAGTCCACTGGCCAAAACTGGCTCGATATCAGTGGTGGCAATTGCCCGAGGATTGAAGCGCCGGCTGTCTTTCAATGACGAGACGGTGTGGGTAGCAGTTGTCAGCCGTCGCCCCCCAGCGCGTACCCGTTCCAACCAGTCCTGTACCTGTTCGCGGTTGATCGGTCCCTCCGTCAACGCTTGGCCAGCAGCATCCAGCGGAGCAGCCGTTGCCTCAGCGACGTCAATGATCGCGCGGCCCGCCCGTCGGGTGGGCAGGGCTGGGGGATAAATCAGATTGATCGCGATTCCAACTCCGGCGCCAATCAAGGTGTTCAGCACTCTGATCTCTGCTGCGACATCTGGACTGGTGACGCCGAGGATCAACATGGCACTGATCGGCGCCTCTATCGCCTGTTCACCGAGCCGAAAGATCTTGGCGAGTACCAGTGAGGCGGCTACCGCCGCGCCCAGACTCCACCAGGTGAGGCCGATCCAGAACGACAGGAGGATCGCAACGAAGACACCTGCCAGGACGGCGCCAACCCGGACTGCGCCCGTCTTGAGGGTGGAGTATGCCGAGGCCTGCATAACCAGCAGTGCGGTGAGCGGCCCGGTTAAATCAACTGCGCCGCTGGTCGTCGCCAAAGTGAGCAAGTACGAGACAACAGCGGCTGCAGTCAACCGCAGGATGTTGACTGCACTAGGTCGCAGCCCGCGAGGCACGTCCCGCCATCGGTTCGGATGCCCGGGCCAGGCAAGGTTAGCCAGCTGCCGCAGCCGAAGGTAACTGACTGCCGAATCGATCTTGCTCACTTGGGCCCCACGACGGACTTCCTATCACGCTTGACCAGGTCATCACTCGGCGGCAAGCATGTCTGGTCTCAGCCCTATGCATCCCAGGAGCCGCAGTGACCCACGCGGCCGTACGCGCCAAGGCCAAAAAGACCAAGGTGCCGCGCTCGTGCTCTGATGTGTTTCGGCTCTGGGTGTCGGTTGCCGTGGGTTTTTTTGTGGCGATTGCGTTCGAGATCGCCATCATCGCGCTCCAGGTCACGGGAGCCAGGCCGGTGCCTACAGACGAACAGTTCGAGCTCGAGTTCGGATTCGGCGCCCGGCTAGCCGCCTGGATCGGGTTCGCGGTTACCTACCTTGCACTGGGCGTGCATGCATTTTCCCGTTGCGATCGACCCGAGCTCGTGCGCCGGATCTTGGCAACGCCACTGCCGGCATCGCGCGTCAAGAGGTGGTTGCTTGCGGGCGGAGGGGGCATCAGCTGGCCGATCATCATTGCAGCGATTGCATTCTTCACAATCATCAATGCGGTGCTGAAACGGGGTCAAAGTACTTCGCTGGTGCTGGCGCTAGCTGCCTTCACGGTGATCACCTGTTGGATGGTGATCACCTTCAGCTTTGCCTTGCACTATGCGCGCCGCGACATCGAACAAGGCGGATTGCAGTTTCCCGGCTCCCGAGAGCCGGTATTCACTGATTACAACTATCTGGCGATTGGCTGTTCGGCGACATTCGGTACTACCGATACGACTGTGGTCAGCAGCTCGATGCGGCGGGTTGTCAGCGTACATAGCATTCTTGGGCTGCTGATGAATACGGTTGTTGTTGCGGTGTTGCTGTCGATCATTGTGGGCTGAATGCGGGCTGAGCTTGTCGGAGCATGCACCGCTATGCGTGCCTGAGTTTGTCGAACCGTGCCGAGCTGTTCGTGCGCGTCGACGGCGCCTACGGTGTGGACCGTGGACCACGCTGTGGTAGTAGGAGCCGGAATTGGCGGGTTGACAGCGAGCTTGTTGCTGAGCCGGGTTGGGGCCCGGATAACGCTTGTGGAGCGGGCGGAGCGACCATCTGAAGTAGGCGCCGCCTTAGCTTTGCAGCCGAACGGCAT
>DATFBI010000126.1:0-30076 GCA_035253925.1 Propionibacteriaceae bacterium | reverse complement strand
CGGCTTCGGGATCGCCGGTGAGCCAGAGGGTTTGGTTGGTCATGCCGGCCATTCTGCCCGAGCTGCTGTTGGCGGAACGCTCACAGCATCGGTTACTCGAACATCACATACTCAGGACGCGGCTTGAGGGCGAGCACTTCCTTGGGGGTCATCAGCCGCCCGCCATTACGCCGGTCCTCGGTGAAGAACAACTTGAAACCCGCATGCACGAACTGCGGCGTGGTCTTGTTGACCACTCGATAGGTGTTCTTCTTAGAGCCCGGAGGTCCGAGTCCGTCAGCCGATTTGATCACCACTACCCCAACGTGATCTTTCAATCCGGACTCCTTGCGCACCACACTGCGAGACACCTGGTGATAGACCATCACTTTCTCCGGGAGGTTGTATTGCTTGACCAGACCGGATAGATAACGCCCCACCTCATCCAGCTCGGCGCCAGTGGTATGGCCGTACACACCGCCGGGACGCTGACCTGGGTCCATGGCCCATTCCGGGTCTAACGCGACCCCGACATCGGGTTCTTTCAACCACTTTTGGAAAGCCTTCGCCTCTGTAATGAACTCAGAACGGCCCGGCTGCAAATTGAGCAACATCACTGCCCGATGCTTGCGGGCAGCCTTGTGATACTTCGCAATCTGGGCATCACTGAGGCGCACTCGGTACTTGCCATCCCGGCCGGGACTGCCCTGGACAACGGTGGCGATCACCTCCACGACAGGCAAGATTTCCCGCCCAGCCGCGAAAGGCTTCGCTCGACGTTCGATCTCGGCCACCCGCTGGTCCAGCGGCCCTGTGCCGAGTCTGCCGAGTGTCGAGGCGCCGGTCACGCCGGCATAACCCACCAGACGGTAGCGCGGAAAGACTTCGTGCCCACCTCGCGGCAAGGTCGCCTGCACGGGCTGGCTGGTTTTGGGTTTCGTCGTTGTGGCCTGGGTGCTCGGCGTGCTGGTACGGGTGGCAGATGGGCTCGGCGGTCCGTCGGCCGCCGGCGCTGAACTGGCCGATCCCATGTTTGGTGGAGCCAGCGGATCCTGACCCGGCCCGCAGGCAGTGCAGACCAGTGTGAGCAGTAAAGGCGCTACGGTCTGCCGGACTATGGTCACGGTGTCACCCCCGCGATGGCGTGTCACAGACGGTACAGCTTCGAGGCTGGGATTTTGAACCTATCCAAAGCGTCGTGCACCAAGCTAACCTTCTGCGTCAGGAGGTTGGCGATGCGAATCTATGAATTGCTGCGCAGCAAAGGCTTCGATGTCATCACCGTTCGGCCGACGACGCCAGTGTCCGAAGCCCTCGCGCTGCTCAAGGAGTACAACCTCGGGGCCGTCGTGGTATCCACTGACGGAAAAGAGATCTCTGGCATTCTCACCGAGCGCGACATCGTACGTCGGCTCTGTGAGGGACCGGATTTTTTGAACTCACCGGTTTCGGATGTCATGACCAGTGAGGTGCTCACCTGTCGACCGAACGAGTCTGTTCAGTCGTTGATGAACACCATGACCGAGCAGCGCATCCGTCACCTGCCAGTCGTGGACGACTTCGGAAGGTTGTCCGGCCTGGTCAGTATCGGTGATGTTGTGAAGTCTCACATCTCCCAGATCGAGTTTGAGCGCGCTCAGCTGGAGGGCTACGTCACCCACAGTTGAGATTGCTCCGCTCGGCTGCGCTCGCTGTGCTTGATCGCTCGCTCCGCTCGCTGCGATGTTCGCCGGGGAACCGCCGTCTTCGTCGGTTCCGACGAAACGATGGGTTGTAGGATCAGCTCTCTTCTCTGGGCGTTTCGTCGGCTCCTCCTGCAGATCGGCGGCGCGAACATCGCGGCGCGGATCGCGCTTTCAGGGCCGGCCGACTTCGTCGTCATTCGCGGACAAAAAGCGCGTCCGCTCGCTTCTCCTCAGCACGGCGGCGCGCGATCCGGGGTTACAAATTAATCATGTGACCGGAGATGCCGTGGGCGACTTCGGCAAGCGCCTCGGACAGTGTGGGGTGCGCATGAACGTTACGCGCCACCTCTTCGGCAGTGAGATCCCACAGCTGCGCCAAGGTCAGCTCCGGCAGCAGCTCGGTTACATCCGGGCCAATCATGTGAAGGCCGAGGATCTCGCCGTACTTGGCATCAGCGACCAGCTTCACGAAGCCGGTAGCCTCGCCCAGCCCGTGTGCCTTGCCGTTGGCACTGAACGGGAACTTCGCGGTCTTGACGTCGTAACCCTTGTCCTTGGCCTGCTGCTCGGAGTATCCGAAGGAACCGATTTGTGGCTGGCAGTAGGTGGCCCGCGGGATCATGTCGTAGTTCACCGGCATGGTCTCCGCACCGGCGATGGTCTCCGCCGCAACAACTCCCTGCGCTTCAGCGGCATGCGCGAGCAGCAACTTCCCGGTGCAGTCGCCGATCGCGTAGATATGCGGCACGTTGGTCCGCATGTAGTCGTCGATGTCGATGGCACCGCGCTCGGCCAGCTTGACGCCGGTGTTTTCCAGCCCGTAGCCCTCGGTACGTGGTGCGAAGCCGATCGCCTGGAGCACCTTGTCAGCCTCTAGAGTCCGGCTCTCCCCGCCGCCCTCTGCTGAAGACACGGTGACCTTGACTTTCTCGCCAGAGTCATCGATTGCCTCGACCTTGGTGCCGGCAAGCACCGTCACGCCCAACTTCTTGTACGCCTTGGCAAGCTCGGCTGAAACCTCCGGCTCCTCGAGTGGCACGATGCGATCAAGGAACTCCACGAGGGTCACCTGTACGCCGTAGTTGGCCATGATGTAGGCGAACTCCACACCGATTGCGCCAGCCCCGGCAATGATGATCGATTCGGGCAGGCTGTCGGTCATGATTTGTTCTTCATAGGTGACCACGCGCTCGCTCAGCGAGGTACCCGGCAGTAACCGTGTCGTGGCGCCAGCCGCAATGATGACGTTGTCGAAGCTGACGGTCTCGGTGCCATTGGGGCCTTCGACGCTCAAGGTGTGGTCGTCGGTGAAGGTGCCCCAGCCGTCGATCTCGGTCACCTTGTTCTTTTTCATCAAGTAGTGCACGCCCTTAGCCATCCGATCGGCCGCTGCGCGGCTGCGCTTCCAGGCAGCACCGAAATCAAAACTAACGTCGCCGGTGATCCCGAAGACATCAGCCTCGCGGTTGAAGATGTGCGCAATCTCGGCGTTCCGTAGCAGCGACTTGGTGGGGATGCAGCCAACGTTATTGCAGACACCGCCCCAGTACTTCAGCTCAACAATCGCGGTCTTCAGACCCAGCTGTCCGGCGCGTACCGCGGCCACATAACCGCCCGGTCCCGCGCCTAATACGACAACCTCAAAGTGCACACTCATGGGCCAACTTTAGGGTTACCTCTTGGGGCCAGCCCACTCGGCCTGCTATGGTCGTGGCCCGTCACCGAACGATTATTTTCGGCGGCCGATCTATCTCAATTGACCATCAACACGATGAGTTGACCAAAACTATCTCATATATGAGTTATCGTGCCCGGGGGTGACTGCAAATGACTGAAACCTACCTGGACCGAATCGGCGGCTTGATCCGCGATGCGCGCAAGCACCGCGGCCTTACCCAGACTCAGCTTGCCGACGTGTTGGGTACCAGTCAAAGTGCGGTACACCGCATTGAAGCCGGCAATCAGAACCTCAGTCTGGAGATGGTGAACCGCATTGCCGAGGCTCTCGACTCACCACTGATTTCCGTCGGTAGTGGGCCGCAGCACCTGCGCGTAGAGGGTGGGGCGAATCTGACCGGTGAGATCGCGGTCCGATCCTCGAAGAATGCGTCAGTCGCATTGCTATGTGCGAGCCTACTTAACCGTGGCCGCACTGTGATTCGGGGCATTGCCAAGATCGAGGAGGTCAACCGGATCCTCGAAGTGCTCACCAGCATCGGAGTCAGGGCCACCTGGTCAACCGACGGGAATGATCTTGAGCTGGTACGGCCGGCTGAGCTATTCCTGGACGAGATGGAGCTCGATGCCGCGCGTCGGACCCGATCGGTGATCATGTTCTTGGGTCCGCTGTTGCACTCCTACACCAGCTTCAAGCTGCCCTACGCCGGCGGCTGCGATCTGGGAAGGCGCACCATCGAGCCCCATCTACAGGTGCTACGGCGGTTCGGGCTTGATGTGCTGCCAACCGATGGCTTCTACCACTGCACTGTCGACGAGTCGGTAGAACCGTCGCGGCCGATTACCTTGACCGAACGCGGTGACACCGTTACCGAGAACGCCCTGCTGGCCGCCGCGCTTTCGCCCGGGGTCACGGTGCTGCGCAACGCCAGTCCGAACTACATGGTTCAGGACCTCTGCATCTTCCTCACCCATCTCGGTGTTGAGATCGATGGCATCGGGACCACCACGTTGCGCATCCATGGGGTCGAGAGCATCAACACTGACGTGGAATTCGCACCGTCGGAGGATCCCATTGAGGCGATGAGCCTGACGACCGCCGCGATCGTCACGCAGTCACATCTGACCATCGAGCGGGCGCCCATCGAATTCCTCGAGATCGAGTTGGCGATCTTGGAGGAGATGGGTTTGAACTACGACCTCAGCACGGAGTACCTGGCTGCCAACGGCCACGCGCGGCTGGTTGATCTGACCGTGCGGCCGTCGGAGCTCCGCTCCCCCATCGACAAGATCCATCCGATGCCGTTCCCTGGGCTGAACATTGACAACCTGCCCTTCTTTGCGGTGATTGCAGCCACAGCGCAGGGAAAGACGATCATCCATGACTGGGTCTATGAGAACCGCGCGATCTACCTCACCGAGCTCAACCGGCTGGGTGCCCGGGTACAGCTGCTGGATCCGCATCGGGTCATCGTGGAAGGCCCGACGCGGTGGCGCGGTCAGCAGGTGGTGTGTCCGCCAGCGCTGCGACCCGCGGTATGCATCCTGCTCGGCATGCTGGCCGCCCGCGGGGAGTCCCAGCTCCGTGACGTCTATGTGATCAACCGCGGCTATGAAGATCTCGCCAACAGGCTGAACGCACTTGGTGCCAATATCGAGGTGTTCCGCGACTGAGCACAGGTTCTCTTTCCCCAAAAGTGGTCATAAGCGACCTCCCTGATCGAGCCAGGTGTGTCGCGTTCAGCCACCTTCCGGACAAGAGGGTGCTATCGGGGCGCTACCGCAGCCGTACCGGCTTGAAGGCGTGGCTGGGATGGACCAGCTCGTCTTGAGCCGCAATCAGTGCCAGCTCGGTACGCCCCAAGTTGTGCGTGATCTTGAGCACCCCGTACATAACACCCGCGGTATGCGCCAAAGTTCTCGGTAGGTCCCAGGCCCGCAACAACGTGGCCAGGAATGTCGCGGCAGTGAGGTCACCGCTGCCGGTGAAGGTGCGCGGCAGCCTCGGTGTGGACACCAGCCACGCGCCGTCCGCGTCGACCGCGACCATCTCGATAGTGCCTGCCGGACCGTCCTGGCGGACCACACTGGTGATCAACACCAGTTCCGGCCCCAGACTGCGCGCCACATCCGCGGCCTTCAGCACGTCCACCATCGTCGAGACCGGTAGACCAGTCAGTGCGGTCAGCTCGAACTGGTTGGGGGTAATGATCTGTGCAGCAGGTACAACGTGGTCCCGCATGAACTCCGCAATCCCGGGCCGAACGTAGCTGCCGCGGTCCTCATCGCCCAGCACCGGATCACAGCAATAAACCGCTGCCGGGTTGCGCTGCTTGACCAGTGCCACCGCTTCCAAGATCATCGCGCCGATGTCCTCGCCGCCTTGGTAGCCGGAGAGCACTGCATCGACCTCGTCAAGCACTCCGCGCTCGTCGATCCCGCGTACCACATCGCTGAGGTCTGAGGCCCTTAAGAGCGGTCCCCGCCACGAGTCATAGCCGGTGTGATTGGAGAAGTGCACGGTGATCACCGGCCACACCTCGACGCCCATCCGCATCAGCGGGAAGGTGACGGCGCTGTTGCCGACGTGCCCATACGCAACTGATGACTGGATGGACAAGATCGTCCTCACCATGCTTGATTGCTCCGCTCGCTGCGCTCGCTGTGTCTGAAGGCTCGCTCCGCTCGCTGCGCTCGCTCCGCGCGTTCAAAGCCGCTGCCTTCCTCACTCGCTCGCAAGCCACCTGACCTGCCGAACCCCGACTCTAGCGAAGGCTGGCTGCTCACTCGTCCGTCCAGGACAGCGTCACGCGCGATCCGGATTTGATTGGCTCTGGGCGCTGCGCTGGCCTTTGTCTCTGGCCGCTGTGCTGAGCAGATGGTCCGATTGTGGGCATGAGCAACGCTTTTTGGCGGTCCACTTTAGAGTGGTGGCCATGTCCCCCGGCGTCGACGACAACAACTCCCGCGACGCTGAGTTACCAACGGTGACATTGCCGCGTGCTGGCGAGATTGTGCACCAACCCAGCGCCCTTGGCCACGGGCACCAGCACGACCATCATCACCACCACATCCTCATCGAACCTGAAGAGGACCGCTGGCGCTGGCGGCGCAAGATCAGAGAGAACAAGCGCCGGCTGATTGTCTATCGCCTTGCCGTTGGTCTTCTTGGCCTTCTCCTGATCGCACTCGGTCTCGTCAGCGGCCCTATCCCAGGACCCGGCGGCATCCCGCTTGTGCTGCTCGGCCTTGCCGTTTGGTCGAGTGAGTTTGAGTGGGCCCACCAGCTGATGATGTGGTTCAAGCAGCAACTGCATCGCTATCGCACCTGGCCGAGAGCCAAGAAAACCGGCTTTTGGGTCGTCTTCTTCGCTTGCTGCGGCATCGTTGGATATTTCTACTTGCTGACCCTCGGCATTCCCCGCTGGTTCCCAGAACCTGTTGACGTGGTGCTGCAGCGCCTGCCGGGTCTCTGACCCGGTTTGATTGCTCGCTCCGCTCGGGGTTTGATTGCTCGCTCCGCTCGGGGGGTTTGATTGCTCGCTCCGCTCGGGGGTTTGATTGCTCGCTCCGCTGGCCCGGGCACGATGAGCCCTGCCTGCGCCTTCAAGCCCAGGCACAATAAGCGCATGAGGGCCGCAGACTATGCGTTCTTCGACGTGCCCTTTGCGGCCTTCGCGCATCGCGGCGGAGCGACTTACCAGCCAAATCTTTATCGCGAGAACAGCATGCATGCGTTCAAGCAGGCGGTCGCGCTCGGATACCGCTACCTGGAGACCGACGTGCACGCCACCAGCGATGGCGTCTTGCTCGCTTTCCATGACCGGCTGCTCGATCGAGTCACCGACCGCACCGGCGCGATTGCCGACTTAACCTATGCGCAGGTTTCCGAAGCCAAAATCCATGGCATCGATCCGATTCCCAAGCTCTCGGACCTGTTGACCGAACTCTCCGACGCACGGTTCAACGTCGACGCGAAATCACCAACGGCAGTAGCGGCGCTCGCCTCGACCATCGAAGAGTACGAGGCGCACGACCGGGTTTGTGTCAGCTCATTTGGCGTCCGACGCATCTACGAACTACGCCGCCGCCTCGGCTGGCGCGTACCCTCCGCTGCAAGTGCGTTGGGTGTTGCCGCCAACCGCTTCGCACCGTGGCTGACCTGGGCGCTGAATACGTCGGCTCCGGTGCTGCAAATACCGCTGTCGCTTCCCATTCAGCGCCGCCGGCTGACCGTGCTGACGCCGGCCCTGGTCGAGGCGGTTCATCGAGCCGGCAAGAAGGTGCACATCTGGACCGTCGATGACTCCGAAACCATGGAGAGGCTCATCGATGCCGGCGTCGATGGGATCTTCACTGACCGCATCGATACCTTGAAGGACGTGCTCATCAAGCGCGGCCTGTGGCCCGAGCCATAGGCCCCGAGCCATAGACCCCAGCGATAGAGACCAGCGACAGACAAGCGATAGATCTGGGAAGCCATGACGCACAGCGACCGAGTGGAAGGCGCTGAGGAACTTCGGCGAACGCCGACAGTTGGCACCCGCATCAAGCGCCGCATGGTGTTGGCTTGGGGTCTCTGGGACTGGGGTTCTTCGGCGTACAGCGCGGTCATAACCTCTTTCGTCTTTGGTCCCTACGTGGTTCGCGGCGTGGTAGGTGACGCCCAACCGGGCGGACTCAGTGCCAATACCTGGCTGGGGATCGCGAACGCGGCGGCCGGCTTTCTAGTTGCGGCGATCGCCCCGGTTACCGGTCAGCGAGCTGACGCTAGCGGTCATCGCAAGCGCAGCCTCGCGATCTGGAGCGCCCTCGTCATTGCCGTCATGCTGGGCATGTTCAGCGTGAAGAACGATCCCAGCTACCTCTGGATCGCCCTAGTACTTCTGGCCGCGGGCGCGGTCTTTCAAGAATTTGCCATCGTCTCCTATAACGCGATGCTGCCGCAGGTCTCCACTCCCGAGACCATTGGGCGGGTATCGGGATTTGGCTGGGCGATGGGCTACTTCGGTGGCATCTTTTTGCTGCTGATCTGCTATGTCGGATTCATTGCCCCAGACGTCGGCTGGTTCGGCGTGACTTCGGCCGGCGGCCTCAACATCCGCGCCGTCGTAGTCTTCTCCGCCGTATGGTTCGCGGTTTTCGCAATTCCAGTGCTGCTGGCGGTCCCCGAGAAACCGCCCGGTCCCAAGCGCCGGAGGGTGAGCTTCTTTGCCTCGTACCGGCTGCTTCTTGCCGACATCAAGGCCTTGTTTCGGCGGGACCGGAACGCGGTGTACTTTCTCATCGCCTCAGCGCTGTATCGCGACGGACTGGCGGCCATCTTCGCCTTCGGGGCGATCCTGGCGGTAAGTGTCTATGGCATGGGGCAGTCCACGGTGCTGATCTTCGGCATCGTCGCCAATATCGTCGCCGCACTTGGAGCGCTTGGCATGGGTGCTGTGGAAGATCGCATCGGCCCCAAGAAGGTGATCATGATCTCGCTGATCGGTCTGATCACGACGTCACTGATCTTGCTGTTCGCCCACGGCACCACGATGTTTTGGATCTTCGGCCTGATCTTGACGCTCTGGGTGGGCCCCGCGCAGGCCAGTTCACGCTCGTTTATGGCACGCCTTGCACCGGTTGGTCGGGAGGGGGAGATGTTCGGGTTGTACGCCACGACAGGTCGCGCCGCCTCATTCCTGGCACCGGGACTTTTCGCTCTCTTCTCAGGCCTGTTCTCAGACCGCGTCGGTATCGTGGGGATCACCCTGGTACTGCTGGCCGGCGGACTGGCGCTGGCCGGTGTCAAATCACCACCAAGACAGCAGGTCCAGGTCTCCGAATAACGTGTATGGCCGGTCAATGGGTACAGAACCATGGAACATATTCGCCCGGCTGCGAGTTGAACCATTCGGGTGTGGAGAACGTCAGGATTTCAAACGGAGGTTGTGCTCATGGCTGATCGTTCATTGAAGGGCACTGGTCTCGGGGCCAAGAGCTTCGAGGACGAAGCCGGTGTCGAGTTCGCCGCTCGGCAGGAAGTCGGCTACGACTGCCCGCGTGAGCACCATTTCACTCTGGTTTTTTCCGCCGAGGCTGACATCCCATCAGTGTGGGAGTGCCCGCGATGCGGCGCGGAATCGCTGCGTTCCGACGGTGAGCGGCCTGAACTGAAGGAAGAGAAGGCGCCGCGTACCCACTGGGACATGCTTCGCGAGCGGCGTTCCATTGCAGAGCTTGAGGAATTGCTGGCCGAGCGGCTAAACCAGCTCCGTGCTGGCGAACTGGGCTCCACGGCATTGTCACGAGGCGCCCGACCCAAGAAGAGCGCCTAGATAGCCCCGAGCTGCGAGCGTTGGTACTGCGCTAACACCTACAGATACCCTGGCCGCCCTCTCGTCTAGCGCCGCTGTACCCCCGAACAGGGGCGCAGACTCGAGAGGGCGGCCTTTGCTTACTGTTCCTCGATCTCCCCAGCGATGATGGTTGGGCCATCCGGCGTGCGTTGAGGAGTCGGATGCGTGGAGTTCGCCGGCGGCTGCTCGACTGTCTCTCCCTCGATAAGGTTCTCGGTGTCCAGCCGAGCCCGCATCACCGGAATGCCTAGGCGGTTGATCCGGCGCGCCACGAAGAAGGCGATGATCTTCCGAGCAACCGGTCGTGTCCAGCGCAGCAAGAAAAGGAAGCCGATGATGTCGGTGAGGAAGCCCGGCACTATCAGCAACACTCCGCCGACCAGGATCAACGCCGCATCAGCGAGCTCGCCGGTTGGCACTTTGCCGTCGGTGAAAGCCTGATTGAGAGCCTTCCAGGCCCGCGATCCTTCGTGTCGCATCAGAAGGACCCCAATAATCGCCTCGGCCACCAAGATCAGCACCGTGGGCAGCAATCCGAGCTGCTGACCCACCTGGACCAGTAGCCAGACCTCAAGGATCGGGATGGCGATTAGCAGTGCCGCCAGCAGCACCAGTGGCCATCCGTGACGAAGCCTCATGAGGCGAGTGCTTTCCTCTTCCTGACAAGGGAGCGCAATTGCTTTGCCCGGTGACCGATTCCCCACATTGTGGTCAACACCAGCGCCTCGATGACAATCTTCTGGCTCATCTTCGAGTCGCCGTATTCCCGCTCAATGAAGGTGATCGGAACCTCGACGACCTTAAACCCTGCCTTCAAGGCGCGCCAAGCCAGATCTACCTGGAAGCAGTAACCGGCCGAGGCTACGTTGTCCAATCCCAAACCCAGCAGGGCCTTGCTGCGAAACGCACGGTAACCGCCGGTCGCGTCGCGAAGCGGGATGCCGAGCGCAATCCTGGTCCAGAGATTTCCGCCGCGGGAAAGGATCTCCCGCGACTTCGGCCAGTTGAGCACCTTACCGCCCTTCACCCAGCGCGACCCGAGCACCAGATCGGCGTCGGCAAGCGCCTCAAGGAGCTTCGGCAACTGCTCGGGCTGATGGGACCCGTCGGCGTCCATCTCGACCAGCACCTCGTAGCCGGCGTTCAGCCCCCATTCGAAACCTGCAAGATACGCCGCACCCAACCCTTCCTTGCCGAGCCGGTGCATGACGTGGATATGATCATCGGCCGTCGCGATCTCGTCGGCCAGCTTCCCGGTGCCGTCGGGTGAGTTGTCGTCGGCGATGAGGATGTGAGCGCCCGGTACGGCCTCACGGGTCCGGCTGACGATGCGAGCAATGTTCTCCGACTCGTTGTAGGTCGGGATGATCACCAGAATCGGTCCGAGCGCTTCGGAGGGACCCTTCTCGACTTCCGTCTCGGGCTGGGCCGTCGGGGGCATCGATTGGCTCATATTTGATTGCTCCGCTCGCTACGCTCGCTTAGCGCGGATCGCGCTTGGTAGCCGCCTACTTTGTCGTCGCTCGCAGACAAAAAGCGCGTCTGCTCCCTCCTCCTCAGCACGCCGGCGCGCGATCCGAGTAGCGCGACCACGCAGGCTAACACAGCCACAAGTGCCAAGCCCCGCTCCAACCAGGGAGCGACCCGGATAGCCGGTGTCAGGGCGCTTCGCAAGGGCATCTCTACCACCATGCTCTGTGCTGTGAATTCCCGGGTACGGATTGCTACCGAGCCGTCTCGGGTGATGAAACCAGAAACGCTATTGGTGGTGGCGACTGCGATTTCTCGCCGAGTCTCCATGGCCCGGGCTCGAGTGATCGCGAACTGCTGCTCGATCTGGCCGGTACCGCCGTACGTCGCATTGTTGCTTTGCACCATCATGACCTGAGCCCCATCAATGACAGACCCGTAGATGGTTCGGTCGTAGGCGAGCTCGAAACAGATGGCATCGCCGATCTTGATCGGCCGCCCGTCAACCGCGACATCCAGCACGCCGGGACGGGTTCCTGGCACCGACTGCGCACCGACTTGCTGCAACAGCGGGATGAGCGGCAGCAGCTGGGCACGGAAGGGAATCCACTCGCCGAACGGCACGAGATTCTGCTTGTCGTAACGGGCTAGCACACCTCGCTCCGGGTCCCACCACAGTGCTGCGGTCTGCCGCTCCCCTGGACCCGGACCCTGCATCACAGCACCCACCAAGATCGGACGACCGGCCACCTCGGCAGCAGCCTGTACGGTCTGCCTGGTGATCGGATCAACGGTCGGGTCAATATCGGTGGAGTTCTCTGGCCATAGCAGGAAATCTGGCTCCGACTCTTGGCCGAGCCGCACCTTGGTCATGAGGTGGATGGTCTCGGAAAGATGGTTATTAGTGACCGAGCGGGCACGGCCCATCGCTTCAATGCCGCGGCCCGGAATGTTGCCCTGCACAATCCCGACCCGTACGCTCCCGGCCGCCGTGGTGGCGGGTTCCACCTGGTAAAGCCGCAGTGCTGAGCCGACCAGGCCAATGCCGAGGATCGCGGCGGTAGCGGTGACGACTCGTACTGGACGGGTGAGGCGACCGGCTGGAGCCGTCAGCAGCGCAAGGATGGCCCAGGCGATGACCTGACCCACCAGGGCGACGACGAAGGAGACACCGGCCACTCCGATGATCGGATAGAAGCCGGCCAATGGTGTGTCCACGACCGCATACGCGATCCGGGTCCAGCCAAAGCCACCAAAGGGAATCCGGGAGTAGGCGTACTCGATGAGCAGCCAGCAGCAGGCGGTGGTTATCGGCCACCAGCGCAACCGCCCAACCAGCGTCGTGGCAAGACCAAGAATCCCGAAGAACAACGACAGGAAAAGGATCAGCAGTACGGCGACCCAGGTGCCGAGGACGTGTACCCAGCTGACCGCCAGTGCCAACATCGCAAGCCCGAATAGGTAGCCAAGGCCGAAGGCGCTCAGCGGCCGCGTTCCACGCACCGTCAGGGTGAACGCGGGAATGCCGACCAGCATTAGCGGCCACAACCCGTGGGGCTGCCAGCTCAGCCCGATGCAGGCGCCGGCAAGCAGCACGACTCCAATGCGGAGGGGTAAGGGCACTGGCTTGGGCTCGCTGGTTGGCGTCTCAGCCACAACGGAGCGCGTCAAAGACGCGAAGGGCCGAGACACGGACCGAGCCTACCCAAGTTTGTTGTCTGGTCAGGCACCCCTCGATCGCCGACACTTCGGTCCGATCCAGCCCTGACACGCCGAGCGAAGCGGCCCGATTACCGCTGGTCACTCCAGCCAGACCGGCTGCAACACTGGCAGTGTTGCCACAAGGTCCTACATCCGGGAGAGGTGGGTCACCGTGCCCTACAACGCTGAGGTCGCAAACCGAGTCCGAGGTGTCTTGTCCAGCCGTGGAAACGTACGTGAGGTCAAGATGTTCGGCGGCCTGGCCTTCATGGTGGACGAGCGGATGGTTGTTTGCGTATCCGGCGGCGGCGGCGCCCTACTAGTGCGCGTAGCGCCCGAGCGTGACGCCGAATACCTCAAGAAGGCGGGTGCTGAACGGGCCGTAATGGGCAAAGGACGATCGATGGGCGAAGGCTGGATCACCATCGAGGAAGAAGCTCTTCAGAAGGACGAGGACTTGCAGTATTGGATAGATGCCTCGCTGGCCTTCCACGCCCAGGGATCTGGTAAGAAGAGCAGGAAATCAGCCAAGGCGTAGGTTCCGGGAACACGACGCGCCTCGTTGGCGCATCGAGTTACCGAGGTTGCCGTGTAGACGAAAAACGTGTCTGCTCACTCCTCCTCAGCACGCGATCCGCTAAAGGACTCAGATTCATAGATGAACTGTCCGGCGGAAATGGTGGCAGCGCAGGTTGGTAGCGCGACATCATCGAGCCGGGGCAGCCCCTCCGGTTCGACCAGCCCGTCCTCTGCAAGATCCCAAACAGCAAGGTTGGCCAGGGCTCCGACCGTTATGGTGCCGGCGTTGTCGGCGAAAGCCGCCCAACTCGGGCCTCTGGTGGCCGCGTCAAACGCGGCGGTCGCGCTGAGACGCTCGCTCGGTTGCCAGTGCTGCATGGCAGCGCGTACGGTCGCCCAGCCGGCCAGCGGGGTGACGGGTGCGTCGGTACCGAAGGCAAGCGGTACGCCGCGGGCCGCCATAGTGGCAAACCGGTTCGTTGCCCGGGCGCGATCTGATCCGAGGCGTTGCTCGTAAAGCTCCCCTGGCTTGCCCCAAGCCGCGTCGAATGCTGGTTGCACGCTGGCCACCACACCAAGCTGGGCCAAGGTAGTGATGTCGGCCTCAGAGATCATCTCGACATGCTCAAGGCGATGTCTGGCAGCCCGGATCTGTGACGCACCGAGCCTCTCCGCGGCCCGCCGCAGCCCAGACACCGCAGCAGCCACGGCGTCGTCGCCGATGCAGTGGAAGCCCGCCTGCAGTCCGGTCTGGGTGCAAGCGATCACATGATCAGCGATCTGCTGCTCCGAGAGGTAGCGCGCACCCCGGGTATCCGCGTCGGCATAGGGCGCCTGAAGTGAAGCGGTACGCGAGCCGATGGCACCGTCGACACACAGATCCCCGGCGAGCCCTGCTACGCCGGCCTGCCAGGCCCACTCAATTGCGGGTTCGGTGGCCAGCTCGCCCCAGTAGGCCGTTACGCCGATGCCCAGCTCTGCGGCGACCTCCCGGACTCGCCTCAGGTCCTCCATCGGCCCGAGGTGCGGGCCACCCAAGTCGTGCACTGCGGCAACGCCCTGTGCTGCGGCTGAATGTAGCGCGGTTCGTGCCGCGGACCTGCGCTCGTGGTCGGTGAAGAGCCGGTCGAGGCTGCCGCGGCAGAGATGGTGAGCCTCACGGGTCAACAGCCCGTCCGGGTGGTAGCCGACGACGCTGGAAACGCCTGGCAGTTGATCAAGGAGTGCGGAGGAGACTACCGCGGAGTGCACATCGACTCGGGCCAGGTAGACCGGGACTCCGCCCCCGGCTCGATCGAGTTCGGCCCGGCTCGGAGGCAGCGGTTCCGGCCAACGGCGTTCGTCCCAGCCGTGACCGACGATGATGTCGGCATCCGGATGGCTTCGGGCGTAGGCGGCGAGACGCGCGACGGCATCCTCTCGGCTCGTGGCATCGTGCAAGCCCAGACCCGCCATGGCCAGGCCAGTTTGGATCAGGTGCACGTGAGCATCGACGAACGCCGGGGTGACCAGCCGTCCTCGAAGATCAACTTCGGTTTGTCCGGAAGCCGCTCGTCGGGCTGCGTCGTCACTGCCAACGAAGCTGATCATGGATCCATCGCTTACCAGCGCAGTGGCACCTGGATAGTCGGGCGCGTAGACGCGTCCCCCGACGAAGATCACAAGTCAGTCCGGATGAAGAGTGGGGATTAAACCTGGGGGCGGTCCTCGAAGGGAATCGAAAGCACCGTCGTCGTATCGGTAGACACTTTAGCCGCCGATCGGATACGGGCCAGGGTGGATTCTAGATGCGCCATCGTCGGCGCTTGGACCTTGAGCAGGTAGCTGGATTGACCTGCCACGGAATAGCAGGAAACGATCTCTTCAATATGTTGCAAACGCTCCGGTGCATCATCGGGTTGCCCGGGATCAAATGGCTTGATCGCGACGAACGCAGTGACCAATAGGCCTAGCTCAGCTGCGTCGAGTTTGGCGGTGTAGCCCTTGATCACGCCACGTTGCTCGAGGCGGCGAACCCGTTGCTGCGCGGCAGATGTGGACAGGCCGGTCTCCTTGCCGATGTCGGTATATGACATCCGGCCGTCGCGTGCTAGGAGGGAGAGAATACGACGGTCGAGCTTCTCCATGGTGGCTATCGTGCCAGTATTCAGGGGTGCGCTCACGCAAAATTATGCTTTTGGACACGGCTTCGTTGTACTTTCGCGCATATTTTGGCGTACCCGATTCATTTCGTGGTCCTGACGGCACACCGGTTAATGCGTTGCGTGGGCTGCTCGACTTCATCAGCCGGCTGCTGAGCAGCTACAAACCATCCCATCTGGCGTGCTGCTGGGACAATGACTGGCGCCCGCGATGGCGCGTCGATCTAATCCCCTCGTACAAGGCCCACCGGGTGGCAAAGTCAGGCGACACCGTGCTGCCGGAGATGGCCAAATCGGCAGGCACGGCTGGCGAGGTGGTGCCCGAGGGACTGGTAGTGCAGGTCCCGTTGATCTTGGCAGTCCTCGATGCTTTGGGTATCGCGGTTGTCGGCAAGGATGGTTACGAGGCCGATGATGTGATCGGGACACTGGCGAGCACTGCGCCGATGCCGGTCGATGTGGTCACCGGCGATCGTGACCTCTTCCAGCTGGTCGACGATGAGCGTCAGGTCCGAGTGCTCTATACCGCGCGTGGCGTCGGCAAGCATGAAGTTGTCGATAACGCCTGGGTACAGGAAAAGTACGGGATACCGGCCGCGGCGTACGTGGATTACGCCACGATGCGCGGGGATGCCTCTGATGGGCTGCCTGGGATTTCCGGCATTGGTGACAAGACAGCGGCAACGCTGCTGAACTCCTATGGCAATCTTGAGGGAATTCTGGCCGCGGCAAGCGGGGCGAAGCCCAAGATCAGTGGCGCAGTGTCGGCCAAGCTTCGGGCTGCGATCGACTATCTGGCGGTGGCGCCGTCTGTAGTGGCTGTGGTACGCGATCTTGATCTTGGCGTGTCCTTCGATGATCTTCGCTGTCCCACTGCGCCGGCCAAACCTGAGTTGTTCGCCGAGCTGACTGAGCTGCTGGGCCTGGGCGGCAGTGCCGAGCGAGTGCTGGCCAGCCTGTCCAATGATCCTTAGGTCTCAGATACATAGACCGCCGGAGCTGGGCACCATGACCTTCCGGCCGTATCGGCATCCCCTCACATCGGACGCTTCCCCGGTTGCGTTGATCACCCAGCTTGGTAATGATGATCGTCCCGGTGTTCTCTGGGGCAACTGGTTCGGTGGCGGCCTGTTGATCTTCCGCAGCCCGTTGCGGGTAGTGGAGCCGGTCGATGCGGCTAGCGGCTTCGGCTATCTCGACGAGCAGCCCACGCTGGTCGGAGGTGAGGCCGCGTCTGGGATCGTTGGCGGCGGATGGCTCACTTGTTTCGGTTATGACCCGAAAACCACAACGCTGGCGTTCTATGACTCGCTGTTGCGCTGGCAGCCAGAAACTGGCTGGTGCTTTGAGTCTCTCGGGCTCGCCGGGCGAGAACGAGCTGATGAGGCGGCTCTGGAGTACTGGAAGGCCTCGCTCAACGCGGCACTCTCGGCAGCGGAGCTACCGCGAGTCGGCCCCTTCAACGTCTTGGGAGACGCCAGCAGCGCCCGAGACCGCTACCTCGCGGCCGTGGAAAACGTGATCAGCCAGATTGACCAAGGCAGCTTTTATCAACTCAATCTCTGCATTCGGCTGCACGCCGAAACCAGCGGCACCGCACAAGTTTTGTTCGGACAACTTTGTGATCGACTGCAGCCTGTCTTCGGCGGTCTGATCACTGGGCCGACGAGTCACGGCACGTCTCGCATGATCGCAAGTGTCAGTCCTGAGCTTTTCCTGCGGATCCGCGACGGCATTGTCAGGACCGCTCCAATTAAGGGCACGGCCCCTCGCGGATCCGATGATCACGGGGCGGCGGCATTGCGTGCCTCGGCCAAGGATGCAGCCGAGAACATCATGATCGTCGATCTAATGCGCAACGACCTGTCTCGGGTCTGTCGACCGGGCACTGTTGCAGTTCAGGACCTGCTGAAGATCGAGGCCCATCCTGGCATCTGGCATCTGGTTTCGGCAGTTCACGGCGAGCTCGACTCGGCGGTGACGATTGGGCAGGTGCTGGCGGCTACCTTTCCACCAGGATCGGTAACGGGTGCACCGAAGCAATCGGCGCAGCAAGGCATCGCCGATCTTGAGGCTGAACCCCGCGGCGCATACACCGGCGCTCTGGGTCTGGTCAGCCCGCTGGCTGGTGCTGACTACAACGTGATCATCCGGAGTTTCGAATTCAGTGATGGTCACATCGAGCTGGGCGTGGGCGGTGGGATAACGGTCGACAGCGTGCCGATGCGGGAGTGGTATGAGTGCCTGCACAAGGCTGCACCGCTGATTGCTGCGGCCGGATCGGTGCTTGATCATGAACTAGTCGATGAGCCGGCAGCACCGGACCCAGCGCTGTTGGCAGCTGGCATCTTCGAGTCGATCTTGGTGAGACATGGAAGCGTCATCCGGTTGGCTGCTCACCTGGCCCGCTTGGACCGCTCCTGCCGGGAGTTGTACGCGGATGGGATACCAGATGATCTTGCTGGAGCTGCATATCAGCTAGCCAAAGAGCACGCAAGGGACCCGCAACTTGCGATCCGCATCCTGGCGCGACCTATTTCGGGGTCGCTGGAGTTCAGCCTGGAGGCTCGACCGCTAGGTCCACGACCGGCTAGCTCGAGCTTGCAACATCAATCCCGACCCGAGTGCTCCTGGCGGCACAAGTGGATCCAGCGCGCGGCGTTGCAGCAAGCGGAAGCAGCGGTCGGTCCGGACCTGCCGTTCTTCACCTCGCCGGTGCGGCCGTATGACGTTAGCGAAACGAGCCGGGGAAACATCTTTTTGCAAGATCGAGATGGGTTCTGGTGTACGCCGCCTCTCGACGAGCAGGTACTGCCCGGAGTGACTCGGCGTGAGGTTGTCGATCTGCTTGATGATCGGCAAGTGCAGGTAGTGATCAGGCGAAGCTTGGTCCAAGATCTCCTCGAGTCGCGTGGCGCATTCTGGACCAGCAGTCTGAGTGGTGCAGTACCGATCGCAGCTGTGAACGGCAAGAGGCTGCCGGACGTCTCAGCATTTACGGCTGAACTGAACCAACGACTTGGCATAAGCTGATAGGCGACCGGGCGATACTTCCGGGCTTCCTGACAGGCTCAGGACGCAATCTGAGCCGGACTACGCCGCCCAGCGTCGATCACCTCGCGCGCAGCGTCCAGGAAGCCGTCGGCATAGTTCTCGTCGGGAAAGTCGCCGAGATAATAGATCTTGGTTTCCTGGCGGGCTGCGGCAAGCGGGTCGGTTCCGAGCAGGTCGTCGCATACCTCCGCCAGATTGGAGAGATCATCCCGGATCACGTACGCCGCTCGAGCAGCGGGTGCATCAACCAGCAACTGCTCTGGCGTGCGCCCCACCGACACCATTGCAAACGGCTTACCCGAATGCAGATAGTCCGATACCACGGCGGACACATCGCTGACCATGGCATTGGAGGCGTTGAAGCAGTCTTCGATGCTCATCTGGACTTCGGCCGCAGGTCCCCTTAGGTGCTGCCGACTGCTTACCTGCCGGTCGGCATCAAGAACTGCGCCAATCTCCTCGATCATCTTCCGGGCGTCGGGGTAGCGATAGTTGAACGGGTGCGCGCGGAAGATCACTCGGGCGCCGCGGACCAGGAGTTGTTCCACAATCTGCCGACCGACCGGCAGTGAGTAGACGCGACTGTCGGCGAACGGTCCTTGCCAGGTTGGGGCGTACAGCACTGTTGGCTGTTTCATCTCGCCAACGGGTCCGCCTGCGGTAGTGATCAACTCAACCTGCGGCCGTCCAACGATCTTGAACTTCTCAGGCGGGATGGTCACTCCGTGGCGGGCGTATCGATCAACCCCGGCCTGGCCGGCAGCAAAGATCAAGTCGTAAATGGCGTGTACCGGATTGAAACAGGCCGGCTTCTCAGAATCTCCATGATTAAGCCAGACGTGCGTCAGCTCGCGGCGCTCCACAAGATGGCTGTTGCGCGCCGCATTGTTGACATAGAACGCCGTCGTCATCGAGTCAACGATGATTTCTTCCAGGCTGCGCAGGCTCCGCCGGTATATCAGAGGTACGTTGACACCCTGCTCCTCACAAAGCTTGCTGATCTGGGTCAGCATGGGCACCGTGCGAGTCACGATGATGAATGGGCGCCCGATCCGAACGAAGTACGGCAGCCACATTCCCACCTGGTAGTCAGCTCCTACCGTCGAGGCAAAGTACACGACAAATTGTGGAGCGTACGCCTCTAGGGCGGACCGGAGGCGCAACTCACCGCGTTCGTTCTCGCTCTCGCGCCGGATGGCTCGAGTGGTGATCTCCAGGGCGCCAACGAAGGTCAGGACCGCCAACGCCAGCAAGATCATCGGGTGCGCACCGGCAGAGATCAGCGCAAAACCAATGATGAGCACCGCACTGTCAGCGAGGGTCAGCAGTCCTCGGGGAATGAGGTCAGAGATTTCCTGAAGCGCATCTGGCAGATTCTGGCCGAGCGGCGTACTCCCCCAGGCTGCCCGGATCCTTTTTTCGCCCACGATGGCGATCAGCAGCACCCCGCAAGCTGCTGCAACCTGCCATGACCACTGGCCCGCGTTGTGTGCCGCAACGGCCAGCGTCACCACCAAGACAACGCGAGTCGCATCGCCTTCAGTGAGCAAGCTCGGCCACTGTGAAGGTGTCCGGACTGTGCTGGACACCGATTGGAACGTGGCCCAGATTGCCAAGACCGCCAACAATGTGATCAGCCACATCGGTGAACTAGCTAATGCCGCAGCGAAAGCACCCAGCGCCAGCGCTGTGCCAGTAAGTTCGAGTCCTAGACGGGCGACAAGTTGGGCGTACGCCGACCATCGACGCCCCGGCAGAGCACCTCCGTCAGCTTCCTCTGGGGGCCTGTCGTCGTCTTCTCGACTCCCCTGGTCACCGCCGAAGTCCTGATCGTCCTCCATGTCCTCCATGGATTTCCGCGACACACGGCGTACCGCGTCGACAAAGGCCGCCGCATAGTCGTCCGCAGGAAAATCACCCAGGTAGTCCGCGCGAATGTCGGCTCGCTGAGCCGCCAGCGGATCGGCACCCAGCATGTTCTCTAGCTGGACGTCCAGGTCTGCAAGATCGGCCCGGATGACATACGACGCGCGGGCCACCGGATACTCCACTAAGAACGCGTCAGGCTCTGCGGGTACCGCGATCATGGCGAACGGCTTACCGGAAAACAGGTAGTCCGACACCACACTCGAGACATCGGAGACCATGGCATCAGAGTCATTGATGCAGTCCAGGATGCTGCGATCCTTCTCGGCTGCTGCTCCCCACAGATGCGCCCGACCAGTCTTTCGCCGATCGGCCTCCAGCAGCGAGCAGATCCGCTCGATCGCTGCCGCATCCTCGGTGAAGTCATAGCTGAAGGGATGCGGGCGGAAGATCACGGTGGCCCCGCGCGCCAGCAGCGCCGAGACAATCTGCTCCCCCAGCGGCAGGGAATACAGCATGGTCTCTTCGACGTGACCGCGCCACGTCGGGGCGTACAGCACCGTGGGCTCGGGCAGGTCCGCAATCGGAGTTGTGCTCTGCTTGACGTTCTCGACCTGCGGCCTACCGACAATCCGGAATTTCTGCGGCGGGATCCGCACTCCGTGGGCGGCGTACCGGCGGGTCGCGGCAGGACCGGCGGCAAAGATCTGGTCATACATCGCATGGGTGGGGTTGTACGAGGGCGGTTTATCGGAGTCGCCGTGCCCCAAATAGATGTGTGTCAGGTGCTGGAAGCGAACCAGCGATCCATTGCCGGAGGATGCATTGACGTAGAACGCAGCCTTCAGCGAAGGGACCACGAGGGCGTCAACGTCAGCAATGCCACGCGCTTCGATCACGGGTACATCGGTCAGCTCGGCAAGCACCGCGGCCGGTACCGCGTTACGGGTAACGATGATGAAGCGCAACCCGGCGCGCTTCAGGTATGGCAGCCACATCGTCACTTGGTACGACGCATCGTCTGGGCGCGAGGTGTAAACCACGAAGTCCGGTGCGTACGCCGCTACCGCTCGGGGTACAAGCCTGCGTAACCGGCGCGCCATAACGATCTTGGCCCGACCATCCACTGCCAGCACCGCAACCGGAGCGACCGCGGCCAGGCTGATGATCACCCACCACCACGATGACGCCCCGACGGTAGCGAGCAGCAATCCCAACAGCATTGCCACAGCGCTGGCAGTCACTGCCAGCGGGCCAAGATCAGGCAGCGATCGCCGGGTGGGCAGGTTTGGCAGTTGGGTCGCTACGGGCACCTTGAAGCGGTTGGAGCGGGCGATAAACGGCTCGATCACGATGGAGCCGATCAAGATCGCGGCCCCCAGTGCCGCACCCAGAGCGTGCTGTCGACTTGGTATGGAGGTCGCCAAGCATGTCGCCGTCGCCGCAGCCGTAGTAGCGCGCAGGGCCAGCAATCGACCGAGCGGGCTCCACTCCTCAGTCCGCTCAAGCGCGGTCTGGACCGTCTGGCCCGCCATCCCAAAGACCGATATCAGTACCCACAGTGGCGCCCACTGAGAGTCGGCGAATGTCAGTACGACGCCGACGAACGCAGCCAGGACGATGAGACAGTCCAAGACGACATCAACGACCCGCTTGGCCGCCGATGGGCTAGAAAAACGCATTGATTACTCGCTCCGTCGCATGCCCGTCGTGAAGCCTGTTGAACTCCTTGTTGAACAATTCCCGTGCGGCAGCGTACTCGGAGACGACGGAGCCGAGGTCCAGTAATGCCTCAACGACCTCCGCAGTAGTAGCTAACAGTGGGCCAGGAGCGGTCGGCGGGAAGTCGAACAAAGCTTGGCGCGAGCTCAAGTAGTTCTCCAGGTCGGGCACAAAAAACACCACCGGTTTGCCAGTGATCAGCCAGTCAAAGCGAAGCGAGGAGTAGTCGAGCACCGCAACGTCAGCTGCCAACAGAAGGTCGTTGATTTCGGGGTAAGCCGAGACGTCCCAGACCTTCCCTAGCAGATGCGGCAGGCCCTCTCGAAGGTTATAGCTGTGCCCACGCAGCAGCACCGCGTATTGATCACCAAGCTGCGCAGTCAACGTCTTGAGGTTGAGACCGTCGAAAAACTTCGCCGCCCAAGCGCTGGTGGCCCCGGTGTCTCGCCAGGTTGGCGCGTACAGCACCACAATCTGGTCCTCGTCAATGCCAAGCTGCCCAAGCACCCGAGATCGGACGGAGGAGGTATCGGCAGTTAATAGGACGTCATTTCGCGGGTAGCCAGTGACAAGTGCCTGGCCGGTGAATCGGTACTCCCGCCGGTACAGCTCGACGCAAAAGGACTCCGGCACCACGATTGCATCCCAGGCGTTGGTCCGGCGCGCGCATTCCGCAGCAATGACAGACTCCGGCCGGCCCTGTGCCTGCCAGAGGGAGATCCCCATCGACTTGAAGGGGTAGCCGTGGAAGGTCTGGAGATACCGCTGATAAGGCCGCTTCTTGAAGTAGCGGTCTTGTTCGATGTTCCAGCAGAGATAGCGGCTGCTGCCCAACGCGGCGTACCACTCGGGACTTTCGATCAGCAGTGCGCGACCACCCTCTGGGACGGCGACGGACCAGTCCGCAACGCCCCAGAGCAGTTCTAAGTCAGGTCGCCGGCTGCGCAATTCGGCATGGATTGCGACTTGACTGTCGGTGGCGAATTCGCCTCGATAGCTCTGAAAAAGCACGCTGTCGGTTGGCGTGAAGATCGATCGTTGGTACCCGGTGGCCAAACGTTGCTTGCCGAGCCGGCTGCGCTCCTGGTCCGCAAGCGGTGCCGCCAGCCTGATCAAAAGCCGGCCGCGGCCATCGCGTGCCAGGCGGTAATGGTGCTTCGCCGTCAAACCTTGGTCGGGCAGCCGTACGGCCAGCTGGTCAGAACAGAGCAGATGCGCACCGGACGGCAGCACAACACGGTAGTCATCCGTCGGCAGCGGAAGCTCCGGTCCACCCCAGCGGCTGACTAGTAGAGGAAAAGCCAGCCTTATGCCATCGCCAACTGTCTGCACGCGGCGGGCTGGCACCTCAACAACCCGCCCAGACAGCCGAGCGCCCGCACAATCGGAAGCCTCAAGACCGATCAGCTGAAGATCGATACTTAGCTCGTCTTCGGCTACCGTGACGTTTTCCGCCTCGGTGGCCACGAAGTCCGTCAGTAACTGGCAGTAGCCGGTGATGGTTCGTTGCCAGCGGGTATTTCCTGCGCCGCCATCTATCCGAAGACCGTGCTCGGCTTCGATCGGCCAGGAAATCCGATGCTCAGCCCCAGCCACGTCAACGGCCCTTAATTCCCACGCCACGCCGGTTCCCAGGCCAACCGGCAGGTCGAGCTCAAAACGCTGGAAGCCGTCTGCGCCGGCTTTGCTGAGGTCGCCAGCAATGCGACCAAGAGAGCTAATGGCCACGACCGAGACCAAGCTGGCTAGTTCCGGGGCGACCAACTGAAACGCCCCGGATGCCTTGCCCGCCCCATTCGTAGTGAGCATTCGCGCCTGGATCTGATCCGGTCGGACGTGGAGCGCGAAGCCAAGCTGCGGATCCAGTTTCGGGACTACTCGAGTCCGGTCGTTGAGTCCTCGGAGATCGCGACCCCACATCAGATGACCGGTACCGCCTGGTGCCACCGCCTGGATGGGACCGGTCCGTTGTAAGCCATGCGCGGCGACTGTGAGCCGAAGCTGCCAGCGGCCCGGATCACGGTCGATGCTGCCGGTGTCGATCTTGATGATGAAGCCGCCAGCGGCCACATCTTGGTAGCGGAAGACTGACCAGTCGTTGGCCGCCACCTTATGGACTTGGACCAGATCACACGGGTGGGCGATGCCAGTTGCCGGGTGGATCAGAGAGGCAGTGAGCTGCGGTGTCTCTGAAGTCAGATCAAGCCCTCGAATGAAGGCCCAGCCGTGTACGTCGAGCCGATCGTGGTGCCAGGCCACACGTTCCACACAAGCGGAGAGCGCCGTCTGATTCTCGCTCAGCTCCCGGCATTGCAAAGGAGCGGATGCTGCACCGGGCAAGTCTTCCGCGACGGCGTACAGATGCCTATTGTGCACCTCGGTTTTGGGTATCGACCCGTAGAGCGCGCCGTGCTGGAGGAGCTTTTCAAGATCGGTCCACTGTCTGTTTGCTACCAGCCATAGACGCAGTTTGCGGTCTATCCGGACCTGTGACCACACGGTCTGGTCTACCGCGGCAAGGCAGTCCTGAGCCGCCTGCTGCAGCCGCTCTCGAAAGGCGGCATCGGCTCGCGGGGCGTGGGCCGCGAAGTCACCAAGGTCACCATCGATCAGGCCACCGAGCCAGCGAGCGGTAAGTGTTGGATCGGCGGAGTCACGAAGCAGCCTCCAGGTCGCCCAGTGCCAGCTGAGACGGGACTCAAGCTCACTTGCTTTCGGTGGATTTGGCAGCAATTTTCCTGGCGGGAGCCGAGTACGGCGTACGGAGCTGACCGTTTGCAGCAGGTCGAACTGCTTGGCCCGGAGCGTAGCGCTGATGATCGCAAAGGTGTCGCCGTCTGCTGATTCTGGAAAGCCGCCCACATCGGCGTTCCAGAAGTCGGCTCGGAAGACGCGGTTGGTGGCACAGGTGTCCTGGATGGCGTTAGGAAACTCACCGAGTGTCAAAGCGGGCCGATCGAGGTCATGGGTGAGCATTGTCCAGCCGGGGCGGTGCCGTCGTCCTCGTTCGACTATGCGTATCGCTCCAGCGGCGAAGTCCGAGCCGGTTTGGCGCAAAGAGTTGATCAGACTGGCGTAGGCGGTCCGTGGCACGGTGTCAGTCGCGTCGAGAAAGGCCAGAAACCTGCCCCGTGCCATAAGCGCTCCAGCATTGCGGGCTGCGTTCAACGTGGCTGGCTGCTGGAGCAGAATCCGAAACCGCTGATCTTGGGCCGCTATCTGCTGGGCGACACCCACAGTGCTATCGGTTGAGCCGTTGTCGACAACGATTACCTCAAGCCTCTTGAGGGTCTGCGATTGCAGGCTGAGCAGACACTCAGCGAGGTCGGATTCGGCATTGCGTACGACGACTACCACACTCAGTACCGGCGTGACAGCCGATGAGCGGGAGAATCCTCGCTTTGCAATCCTGCGCGCAAGCTGTCGTAGCGGCGCCTGTATCGGGGCAGGCAGCTGGTGTCCGACGCGCCGGCCGACACCGGTTAATCGTCTGGTGAGTTCGCTCATAGATCCTTGATTAGACGGAGCCGGTCTCATGGCCGCGGCCCAGCGCCGCGCTGCCCCCGCTGACCAATAGAGCGGGCACGCAGACGCTGACCAATAGCGCGGGCACGCAGACGCCGAAGCTTGCGAACCACTCGGCGACTGAATGACGGCTTCTGCGCGACGCGCCCCGACCGGGCCAGCTTGGGGTGCTTCACCAGGCCGACATCAAGGCAGAGGCCTGAGGTGCGCCGGGTGAAGTAAACCGCCATGGTGGGAGAGCCACTCTGGACTGGCTCTGGCTGAACCTTGCCGGGCTGGCGTTCCTTGATCAGCGTGGCACGGTGACGCATGCCGAGGCCCATGACACCAAAGTGCACGTTGAGGTCCCACAGCCCATCGGGCAGCCTGGCGCCTGCAGCGATGGTGTTCGGATCAATTGCCGCTGTGAACACCGCCGCCAGCCCCATGCGGTGCACTTCAGCGGGGACCCGCCAGGTCTCACCAGTACGGCGTTCGGTGAGGTCCAATCGAACCGGCGAGGTTGCCATGCCCAGCCACAACACCTCTGGTGCCGGATAACCCACAAGTGCAGCAAACCGCTGCTCGGCCAACGGCTCCTCTGGCATGTCTGCGAAGATCGCCTCGGCCTCTTCGACAATGTCACCCGCTGCCTTAGCGCTTGAGTCCTCCGACGCCTCGGCACTGAAGCCTTTGGAGTCCTCCGCGGCTATGGCCTCAGACGCCTCCGCGCTTAAGTCCTCGGTCGCTTCGAGGTCACCTTGATCGGTAGCTCCAGCCTCCTCGCCAGCAAGCTCAACCGTCGCCCGGGCCTCGGGGACAGGAGCTTGGCCCTTCGGGATGACATCGGACAGCTGGACACTGCCGCTGAGGTGGAGACTGCCGTCCACCCAGCTCACCTGTAAGACATTGGGATAGCTGGCCCATGGGGCGGCCTGTTCTGCAATACGAGTCACCTCGGCGGCATCTCCAGCGAGCAGTGCCCGGGCGATTCTTTGCTGCATTGGCTGCAGCAGCTCGACGACGCCTTCGCCGAAGTAGCGTGAGGCGATGCGGTGCGCACTGCTGAATAACTCGGCAGCTTCCTTGTCTGAGAACTTCAGCCAGCGCCGACCACTGAGGCGCTGCACCATCTCAACCTGAAGCCAGCGCCGGAGGATGTGATCACGCTCGTCCCCCGGGTCGGTATGTGCCATTACCACATCGAGGGCGTCGGCAAGGTTGTCGAAATAGCCGTGCCAGTCTGTCCTCCGAAGGCCGGCGTTGGCCAGGTCCAGGCGCCGGATATGGAAGTAGCAGGTGTAGTCGGCGTAGACGCTGATCACCTTGGCGAGAAGGTAGCCGGTCACGACGAAAAGATGATCTTCGAGACGCCGCCTACCTTCCGGAAAACGGATGCCATGCTCGTTCAGGAAATCCCGACGAAACAGCTTGTGTGGCGTCAGACTGTCCATGATCGCCGAATCGCTGATGGTGCAACGGCGAATCGTTTGATTGAACACCACCCGCGGAATGCGACGATGCAACCCGGCCATCCTGGGAAGCACAATGTCAGAGCCACAACTGGTCGCGAAGTCATAAAGCCGCTCCAGCGCCTCGGTCCCGAGCCAGTCGTCGTGGTCACAGAAGAAGACGTATTCGCCTTGAGCGGTGTCGAGTCCCAGATTGCGCGGCTGCCCCGGCCAGCCGGAGTTCGGCTGGTGAATCACTCGAAGGTTCGGGTGTCTCTCGGCTAGCTCGTCAAGCCGTGCTGGAGTGTCATCGGTTGAGCCGTCGTCGATGCAGATGATCTCAAACTCCTCGGAGGACATGCTTTGCGAGGTCAGTGAATCGATGCACGGCTGGAAGTACTCACCGGGGTTGTACACCGGCACCACGACACTCACCTTGAGCATGTGATCGACTCTTCCATACACCAGCAAGCGTTCCGCTCAACTCGCTCCGCGCCCCAGCAATCTGCCGAGCGTGGTAGGCGATGCGCGGTCCTGGAAGTGGAACGAGCACACAGAACAGGGCGTTTCGCGAAGAGTGACGACGACACCAGCTTCCGGGCGCCGCGCGAGCATTGCCCAAAAAGGAACTAGGGTTCAGCCGGTGACCAGATTGCGCAACATTGCCGTGATCCTGGCGGGAGGTACCGGGACCCGCGTGGGCCTGAACATCCCCAAACAACTGATCAAGATCGCCGGCAAGCCCATCATCGAGCACACCATTGCCGCAATGCACCAGTCTCCGCTGGTCGACGAGATTGTGGTCATGATGGCGCCGGGCTTTCTCGATGAGATCCGTGCCATCGTTAAGAAGGGTCAGTACGTCAAGGTCAGTCAGATCCTGGAAGGTGCCGAGACTCGCAACGAGACCACGGCAGCTGCGCTTGCCGCCCTTGGCGATGAAGAGTGCAACGTCTTGCTCCATGACGCGGTACGCCCGCTCGTTTCGCAAACCATCATTGCCGCCAACGTCGCGGCGCTGCAGACCCACGAGGCTGTCGACACTGCAATTCCGTCCGCCGACACGGTGATCCAGGTTGAGCCCGACCGAAACAGCATCGCGGACGTTCTGCCGCGGCATCTACTGCGGCGCGGTCAAACGCCGCAGTCGTTTCGCCTGTCAACGATCAAGGCCGCGTACGCCAAGGCTGCCCAAGATCCCAACTTCACTGCCACCGATGACTGCACGGTCGTGCTGCGCTATCTTCCCGAAGTTCCGATTGCAGTCGTGGCCGGCCATGAGCGGAACATGAAGGTCACCGAGCCGATCGATGTCTACATCGCCGACAAGCTGTTTCAGTTGAGCTCAGCCGACCGACCTACGCCGCTGACCGAGGAGCAGTATCACGAACGGCTCGATGGCCGCACGATCGTTGTCTTCGGCGGCTCGTACGGGATTGGCGGAGACATAGCTGAGTTGGCGCACAGGTACGGGGCCAACGTCAAGACCTTCTCGCGATCAACTACCGGCACCTACGTCGAGAAGCGTGCCGATGTGGCAAAGGTGGCCCAGCAGGTACTTGACGAGACTGGCCGTATCGACTTCGTCGTCAATACCGCTGGTGTGTTGGTACGCGGCGAGCTGGCCGAGACCTCAGAGGAAGCGATCTACTCCTCCACCGACATCAACTACCTGGCGCCGATCTTTGTAGCCCAGGAGTTCTTTCCGCATTTGGCCGCATCTTGCGGCTCGCTGCTGCTGTTCACCTCCTCTTCTTACACACGCGGCCGGTCCGGATATTCGCTGTATTCCTCGGCGAAGGCGGCTATCGTGAATCTCACCCAGGCCCTTGCCGACGAGTGGGCCTCCGCTGGTGTCCGGGTCAACTGCGTCAATCCGGAGCGCACTCGGACGCCCATGCGCATCAACGCCTTCGGTGAAGAGCCTCCGGGCACGCTGCTGTCCTCAGAGGAGGTTGCCCGGCAGTCGCTGGACGTGCTGCTCTCTCACTTGACCGGCCACATCATCGATATTCGCCGTGAGGAGGGCCCCGCCGCCCTCGGCAACGGCTGAGTTGCCAGGCTAGATTCTCAAAATCGCCCCGGAGCGGAGAGGCCCGCCTCTGATCTACGCTCGGCCGGCCGCAACGAGCCTCAGCTCGGGTGCGATTCTGAGAAGCCGGCCACTCGCTACACCGGGCTGAGATTACAAGATCACGTCACTGACGACCAGGTTGTGGTCGGAGGGTCGACTCGAGTCGACACGGTTCATCACGTTCTCGTACCTGAGCACGCGTTTGCTGCCCTTGATCATCACATAATCCAGTCGGATGGCCTTAGCCGACAGCGTGGTCTCGAAGTGGTTGATCGTCGGGTACTTGACGTTGATCCGCTTGTCTGCGTTGACGGTGTCGTAGAACCCTTGGCTCACCAGATATTCATGGGGTGCGTCCCCGGCGCGGTTGGTTTGCCAGGAGTTGAGGTCGCCAGCGAAGATGATCTTCTCGCCCGATTTGCGGAGGCTATTTACCTTTAGATAAGCGGCCCTGGCCTGGCTGGCGCGGAGGGCGTTGTAGCTCTTTTTCGGTGCCAAGGCTGCTGCTATGGCGGTCGTCGAGATGCACCGAGATCACCCAGAAGCGTTTCCCAGTCTTGCGTCGACTGCACGCTGACCTTGAACACCTCGCGCTTGCGCAAGCTGGTCGCTCGCTCCGCCTTGCCGGACTTGGCGCGGCTGGCCTCGACGCCTGAGCCGGTAGGGTTCGATTCCCGCTGCTTCCCAGTGGTGGTTGTTTGGCTTACACCCGGATCAGGCGCTGCTTTGACCCTTTCGCTTGAGCCGCCCATTGACGCGGAGCCAGCCGAAATGCTCGCTACGCAGCAGATAGCGACAAGACCAACCGCTGCGGTGGCGGCGACCACGCGCTGAGCACGCATGGATGCTCCTTTGCGGGGAGCGTGAATCGGCGGCGCGTCAATAGGTTGGG
>DATFBI010000125.1:0-3357 GCA_035253925.1 Propionibacteriaceae bacterium | reverse complement strand
GGAGCCGGGGGAGTATGTGGTGCGTGTGCGTTGGTCTCGGTACCTGTCGGCGACCGATGGCTGTATGCAGCCCGCCGCAGACGGTTGGTCGATGATCGTGGCTGAGCGTGCCGGCACTGTCAAGATCGAAGGCAGTTTGGCGCCACGCCATTGTTGAGTCACAGTTCGGTATAATTCCGGCGATGATTCGCTTCGGGCGATCCTAGGAGATGTCGGGAACTCGGCCCAAAGATCTTTATCAGAACCAGGAGTAAATCGGGCGCATGGCGGCTCGTAAGACAACAGTCAGCATGAAAGATGTCGCCGCGCTGGCTGGGGTTTCACTCGGCACGGTTTCTAATGTGCTGAATTCGCCCGATATCGTCGCCGAGCCGACCCGACGCCGGGTAGAGCTTGCCATTGCAAAGCTCGGCTGGATTCCCAATGAACCGGCGCGCCAACTTCGGGCAGGTCGAAGTCGTTCCATTGGCATGATCGTCATGGATATCTCCAATCCCTTTTACACCGATCTGGTGATTGGCGCTGAGAACTGCGTGCGGGAACGCGGCTACTCCGTTCAGGTCGGAAACAGCTCGCAGGAAGCCGAACGTGAAAGCGCTCAATTGCTGGTGCTGATGCAACAGAGGGTGCGAGGAGTGCTGCTGGCCCCTATCTGGGGGATTGATGAACGGGTCAGGCAACTGAAGATTCGCGGAATCCCCGTTGTGCTCCTGGATCGCGCCGGAAACCAATCAGACTTCTGCTCGGTATCCACCGATGACGTCGAAGGCGGCCGACTAGCGGTCCAGCACCTGCTGGACGAGGGGCACACGTCGATCGCTGTTGTCGGTGGACCTGGAGATCTTCAGCAAGTCCACGACAGAAGACTGGGTGCCGAGCTGGCGAGTTCACGGCACGACGGATCAGTGCGGCTGCTGACCTTATCCACGACTCTTCTCGATGTAGATTCGGGCGTTCGTGCCGCAGAAGAGTTAGTACTTATGCCGAGCAATGAGCGGCCCACCGCGGTTTTTGCGGCAAATGACCTGCTGGCCATTGGGTTGTTGCAGGGTTTCGTGACGGCTGGATTGCGGGTTCCGGATGAGATGGCGATTGTTGGCTACGACGACATTGCATTTGCCGCAGCGGCGGCCGTGCCGCTTTCCTCCGTTCGGCAACCGCGGTTGGCTATTGGCTATCGAGCGGCGGAGCTGCTTTTTGACGAGATTGAGATGATCGACCGCGACGGGTCTCATGATCATCAGCAGATTCGCTTCACTCCAGAGTTAGTGGTACGCCGCTCCAGTGCCAAGACCGGTGATCTTTCCCAAGTCGTTGGTGCCTGAGGCTAGACGAGCATCATTTGGAGTTCGGCTTTCAATGGTAGTTCTGCCGACGAGGTACCGACGCGGATCTCGTACCTTCCAGGCGGCACGACACGTGATTTGACAGTTCGTCGAAGATCGCCAGATCATCGTAGCTAATGTTGATCTTGACCTGCCGTGCCTTACCGGGACCAAGGCGTACGACATCGAACGCCTTCAGCTGGGCAGGCGGCTCATCGGCATTCGACGGATAGCTGATGTAGATCTGAGGGATTGCCTTGCCGGGTCGCGGACCAACATTACGGATGTGAAAGATCAAGTCGATTCCTGCCCCACGAACTTCGGCACGCAGATCCTCGAAGTCAAACGATGTGTAACCGAGCCCGTGGCCGAAGGGATACGCCGGCTTGATTCCACGATCTTGATACCAGCGATATCCGACGAGCAGCTCCTCTGCATAAGTCGCGACGCCACCTATGCCTGGATACTGCCCAGGCTCCTGGATAGGCGTTGTCCGCTCGTCAGTCGGAAAGGTGATGGGTAGCCGACCTCCAGGCTCGGCGCGTCCAGTCAGCACGTCGGCTAACGCCGGCGCAAACTGTTCACCGGGGAACCAGGCATGAATGACTGCTGGCACGCTGTCCAACCACGGCATCACTACCGGTCCGGCGCCAAGCGTCACGACAACAGTGTGCGGATTCGCAGCCGCTACTGCGGTAATAAAGGCAGCTTGTGTGCCAGGCAGAATCAGGCCGTCTGCATCCATAGACTCCCCGGTACGCAACCACTCGAAGTTGTCCGCCACGTAGTGCTTGGCAACCGCTATGACGCCTTCGGCCTGGATGCCGGCACCTACAGCACCGCCGATCTCGCCCGCGAGTATTGGGTCCTCGCCGAGGCTCTCACCTGCCCGACCGCCTTGCGGCACCCGCGCAATGTCTAGGCCCGGCGCCAAGATCGCATTCTTTCCAGCACCCAGAACCTCGCGGCCAAGCGCAGCACCGTATTGGCCTGCAAGAGCTCGGTCGAAACTTGCCGCGAGTGCCAGGGCGGATGGAAAGGCTGTCGCAACTGAGTGTCCACGGACGCCGTTTGGCCCGTCACAGTAGTCGAAGGGTACGAAGTCCTGAGCCGTGACCGCTGGGAAGTCGTGCAGCGCGATGGCTAACTTGTCTTCCGGCGACAGCCTGTTGACTCGCTCCACTGCGCGGCTAACTGCCTGCTCCCAGCGGCCGATTGTGAGCCGCTGGGAGTGGTCAGCGATCAACCGTCAGCCTTTGACTGAGCCGGCGGCCATGCCTTCGACGATCTTGCGGTTGAAGAAGATGAACATGATCAATGCGGGTATGGCAACCAGCAGGATGTTGGCGAAGAGCAGGTTGTAGGCGGTGGTGAATTGGCTTTTGAAGTTGAACAGGGTGAGTTGCACAGTGGCGTTTTCGGTGCCGGGTAGGAAGTACAGCGGGCCTTGGAAGTCGTTATAGATGAACACCGATTGCAAGATGATCACGGTCATGACGACTGAGCGCAGTACCGGGAAGATCACTCGGAAAAAGACTTGGAGTGGCCCAGCACCGTCGACGATGGCTGCCTCGTCCAGTTCTCTGGGGACGGTAGTCATAAAGGCCCGGAAGAGCAGGATGCAGAAGGGAAGTCCGAAGGCGATCTCGAAAAAGATCAGGCCAGGCATGGTTTTGAAGAGCCCGAGCTTTTGGAGCACCCAAATGGTCGGGACGACGGCGGGTGGCACGATCAAGCCGGCTAGCACCAAGATGTTGATGAGCGGGTTAAGCCGGCCCGGGCGTCGCTGCCAGACGTAGGCCACCATAGAGCTGAAGATCACTAGGGCGGCGACGCTGACCACGGTGAGGATGATGCTGTTGATGAAGGCGATGATCATCAGGTAGTCGCGGGCCTCGACGACCTGCCGGAGGTTGTCCAGCAGTACGAATGGCTGGGGCCAGGCGAACTGCTGCTGGTTGGCCTGGGTCCGGTCCATAGACGCAATGACGAAGATGAACGCGAATGGCACCAGGAAGAAAATTGCTGTGCC
>DATFBI010000124.1:0-4686 GCA_035253925.1 Propionibacteriaceae bacterium | reverse complement strand
GGTAGTGATGTTCAAACCGAAGGACAGGCTCGATCGACTCTTCCAGATCGGCATCACCCTGAAGGGCCTCAACGGCGTTGCGGAGCTGCTAGGTGGCTTGCTGCTGCTGTTCGTAACCCCCGGTGATATCCACCATCTGGTAGTAGCGCTAACCCAAGGCGAGCTGTCAAAGGACCCGCACGACGTCATCGCCCGTTATCTGCTGCATACAGCGAATGGCCTAACGGGCAGTGCGGTGATCTTCGGCGCCGCATACCTGTTGCTGCACGGCGCCGTGAAGGTCGTGTTGGTTATTGCACTTCTGCTCAACAAGCTCTGGGCCTACCCCTGGATGATCATCGTCTTGTTCATCTTCATCTGCTACCAGCTGTATCGCATTGCGCTGACTCCGAGTGTGGGGCTGGTTGCGCTCACCGTGTTCGATGCGCTGATCGTCGGACTGACCTGGCGGGAGTACCGCCGGCAGCGGCCAACTCCGCCTAATCGGCCGCGGGCCACCAGCCACACTGAAACTCAGGCGGCGGAACGGTGAGGAAACCGGTAACGCGGCGGACGGCGTCTGGTGACCTTCCATCAGTTGGCGGCGCCCGCATTGGGTGGCGCCTTTCCTGGTCCCCGTGGCGGACGGTCGGGCGACACTGCGGCGACACCGTCGGCATTCGCTGTCATCTTGATCGTGGTGGCTGGCGAGCAGCAGTTCGCCGTCCACTGGCGCCGAGACGACGATGGTTGGTGCTAGTAGGCCGGGCGCGGTCTTCAGCCGGCATGGCAGCTTCGGCTTCGGCGGAATCGGTACGGCCCGTATTCAGGTCCGCGGCCGCAGATTGTCCAGCTAGCCGGAATGTGCAGCCTGAACCAATCCGGCAATCTTGATTCATGCTGCGGTTGGTGATTGTCGATGACAGCTCAAAGTTCCTCGCAGCTGCACGTTGCTGGCTCGAACGCCAGGAAATTACCGTGGTCGGCGTAGCCTCGACCGTGGCCCAGGCGCTGGGACAGGTGGAGGAGCTGCATCCGGAGGTAGTGCTGGTCGACATTGATCTGGGTGATGAGAGCGGCTTCGAGCTGGCAAACCAGCTTCAGGGTCATGCCGGTGCCGATTCCTCACGAGTGATCTTGATGTCGGCATATGCCGAGGAGGACTACGCCGAGCTGATCGCGGCCAGCCCAGCCGTCGGGTTTCTCAGTAAGGCCGACCTATCGGGTCAGAGAATCCGCGATCTTGTCGGGGAGGGAGCTGGCAAGGAGGTTTAGCTGGCTCTTTCTTTACTGGGCCTGCAGAAAGGTAACCACTGCGAGGACCCGGCGATGATCTTCCTCGGCTTCCGGCAGGTTCAGCTTCGCAAGAATGCTACGCACGTGCTTCTCAACAGTTCCCTCCGTGACCCATAACTGCTTAGCGATGCCCGCGTTGGAGCGCCCTTCTGCCATCAGCGCAAGCACCTCACGCTCTCGCTCACTCAGCACGGCCAACGGGTCAGCGCGCCGGCGAACGGAGACGAGCTCTTGCACCAGCGCAGGGTCGACGACTGAGCCCCCCTTCGCGATGCGTTCGAGCGTGTCGACAAATTCTGCGACGTCGGTAACGCGGCTTTTGAGTAGATATCCAACCCCCCGGCCACTCGCCAGCAGCTCCATGGCATGCTCCACTTCGACGTGCGCCGACAAGACCAAGATGCCGATTTCTGGATGCTGCTCGCGGATCTCCCTGGCCGCCTCCAGCCCCTCCCGGGTACGCGTGGGTGGCATACGGATGTCAACCACCACAAGATCAGGTGAAGTGTTGCCAACCAGCGCAAGCAGTTGGATGGCGTCGCCAGCCTGCCCTACGACCTCAAAGCCGGAGCGTTCGAGCAGGCTCGCCATCCCCTCGCGGAGCAGGAGCTCGTCTTCTGCCAGCACTATGCGCATCGTCGGTCGATCTCGCCTCCCACGCGCCCGCCTGGGCCCAATACGGCCGAGCACGAATCCATCGTCATGGTCAGCATTATCGGCTCGTACGACTTGGCTTGTCCGGTGCGATCAGACTCGGGCGGTGTCGCGGCGGAAACGCCATGCCGCGCCGGCCACGAATAGCGCCGCCCAGAGGACCACGTTAATGACTGCGCCGAAGCTGAGCGCGTCGTGCATGAGCGGCCCGTGTACCAGCTGGTTGAGCCCGTACATCGGGGTGAATTGTGCGACGGTTCGGAAGGGCTCGCCGACTACGTCGAGCGGGATAAACAGTCCGCCCAGAAACGCGAGCAGCGCGAGGACTGGGCCCAGGATTTGCATGACGTTCTCGGAGGGCAGCAGATAACCCATGAATAACCCGAAGGCCGCAAACACCAGCGAGCCGATCCAGGCGATCACCGCCGTCTCGACCCAGACCGAGACCGGCATGTGAGCTCCGGTAATGGCACCGGCTAGGTAGACGGCCGCAATTGAGGCCAGTCCGACGAGGGTTGCGGTGAGGACCTTGATGACAATGTAGGCGACCGGCTTCAGCGGAGTGAGACGCAGTTGGCGACTCCAGCCCTGTGCCCGCTCTACTGACACCATCGCCCCCGTAGCGGTGGTGCCGAGCATCGCGCCATAGACGGCCATACTGATCATGATGAAGGCCTCGACGTTACCCGATCCTGCCCTCTCATTGGAGTAGCTCTGATGGGCGCCGAAGATCAGGAAGAACACCACCGGCAGCACCAGCGTGAAGATCACCGTACGGCTGTTGCGCAGTAGCCGGCGTATCTCCAAGGCTAGAAACGTTAGATTGAAGCCGCCGAGCGGCGGAATACGCCGGATCGGGACGATCATGGTTGTCATCGCTTACCCGCCTCCCCGACAGCGACGGTGGATGCGGTTTGGCCGGATGGGTCCCGATGTGAGCTGCGCGCGGAGCCCGTCGAAGCGTCAGCGTTGGCCGGCTCATCAGCCGTGAGCGCGAGGAACGCGTCCTCCAGGTTGCGGGCAGTGATTTCAAGGTCGTGCGCCGAAGTTTGGTTTAGCAGGTAGCGGGCCACGTCGTCGGAGTCGGTGGCGTGCACCAGGATTGTGTCGCCGCGCACCTCGATACTGTCCGCGCCCGGCATCGTCCGGAGCGATGCTGTCTCCGGACCGGTGAGGGTGGCTCTCACTGTGCGACCTGCCGCTAGCGCCTTGACTTGCGCAGCTGTGCCGTCTGCGACGATGCGCCCGCGGCTTAGCAGCACTATCCGGTCGGCGTACGCGTCAGCCTCCTCTAGGTAGTGCGTCGCGAAGAGCACGGTCCGTCCACGCTCTGTGTCCTCCCGGATCGCCGACCAGAACTCGCGCCGGCCTTCGACGTCCATGCCTGTAGTGGGCTCGTCAAGTATGAGCAGCTCGGGATCAGGCAATAGCGCGAGGGCGAAACGCAGCCGTTGCTGCTGTCCGCCGGAGCATTTGCCGACGCGGCGGTCCGCGATATCGGCGATGCCGGCACGGCTTAGTACCTCATCAACCGGACGGGTGTCAGCGAACAACGTCGAGACCAAGCGCACGGTCTCGGCGACCGTGAGGTCGCGCAGCAGCCCTCCAGTCTGCATGACTGCTGTGACGAGCCCGCGTGACACCGCATCCGCGGGTGGCATGCCATAAACCTCAACGTTGCCCGCGTTCGGCCGTGCCAGCCCCAAGATCATGTCGATGGTGGTGGTTTTTCCGGCACCATTTGGCCCGAGAAATGCCACCACCTCCCCCGCGTCCACTGTTAGGTCGATCCCACTCACAGCACGTACCGGACCGAAGTTCTTCTGCACCCCCCGGAGCCGTATCGACGGTAGGACATGATCTTGTGCAGGATTCGGTCCATTCGGCCAAACTGTGAGCGAGCGCTTATTGCTCTCTACCGAGAAACCGGCCCCTGTAGTCGTCGGCTGGGCGTGCCTGTTGATCACTACATGCTCCTTAGATAGGTTCAGCCGCCTACGTTCCAGCGCGACTCAGAGCCGCATTGGGAAGAGAGTTCGGTACGTCGGGCGTTGGCTTATCGGTTCGCAGCTGCCGGCCGGCGAGGATGAGGATGCCAAGCGCGACGAGTGCAAAGACCGCCTGTCCGATGACGTCCAGCATGTCGTGCGGCGCCTGCACGAAGCCGTACCAGGCGTAGGTGAGCAGGGCTCCCGCGGCCAACCCAAACCTGTGCTCGGCGTTCCAGCCGATCCGCCTCGACCAGCGCCAGACCGCGAACACCGCCAACCCGTAGAGCATCAGGTACACCAAGATCAAAACGGCGGCCGGTAGCTGCAGCGGGTCGGCGAGTCTGGTGATGACCATGAAGGCGCTGGTCAACACAAATGCCATACCGCCTACCACCCACGGATTCGGTGCCTGATGCGAATCCGGCGCTTGCACTCCGCGTTGTGGCGGTATCAGGAACGCCACTGTCACCAGGGCGGCAACGAGTAAGCGCGAGAGGGCAGCTTGTCCGGCTAATAGCTGATATCCCTGCCCGCCCACGAAGTGGATCAAGACGGCGCCGAACCCGAACCCGACTGCTGAGACCACCAGGCCCTTTCTGGACAGCCATGGGTTAGGGCCAGTGCTGGTAAACAATGCCTCGGCCAGGGCGATCGAAACACCGATGCTCCACACCGCGTGCAGGGTCAGCACGAAGAACCACCACGGCCAGCCGATGCCGAACAGGTTGCCGTAGGCCAGCAGATGCTGCCCCATGAAGTTGGGGTT
>DATFBI010000123.1:0-12925 GCA_035253925.1 Propionibacteriaceae bacterium | reverse complement strand
CCCGACGACAAAACGTCGTAGGCGGCTCCGCGAACTTTGTCATTTGCAGCTGAATGAGTGCAGGCCGACTGTTGATTTAGGTTAGAACCATGCCTTCCGCGCTTGATCATGTTGCCGACCTGGCCGCTTTTGTGGAAGCTTCACCTTCTTCTCACCATGCTGCGGCTGAGGGCGCCCGCCGACTGACTGCGGCGGGTTTCATCAAGCAGCAGGAGTCGGAGGCGTGGAGCTCGGATCCCGGTGGCCATTACGTGGTACGCGATGGCGCTCTTATTGCCTGGCGAGTTCCCGACGGCGCAAGATCAGGAGCGCCGTTCCGGATTCTTGGCTCGCACACGGATTCGACTGGTTTCGCGCTCAAGCCGAAGCCGGACATCGGTGCTTTTGGCTGGCAACAGGTCGGTGTCGAGATCTACGGCGCTCCGCTGCTCAACTCCTGGTTGGATCGCGAGCTTGGTTTGGCAGGCCGACTCGTGCTTAGCGACGGGAGCATCTTGCTGGTCCGCACAGAAGCGATCATGCGGATTCCACAGCTGGCGATTCATCTTGATCGAAGTGTGAACGACGAGGGCATCAAGCTGGACAAGCAAACCCACACCGCACCGGTCTGGAGCGTCGGACGCCCGGGAATTCATGTTCTTGATCATGTAGCGCAGGCAGCGGGCTGTGCTGTCGGCGAGATCGACGGCTACGACCTGAGGGTCTATGACACCGCAGCGCCGGCGGTCTTTGGACCGCATCAGGAATTCTTTGCCTCCGGCCGGCTCGACAACCTGAGCAGCATGCACGCGAGCATCGTCGCGTTGATCAACGCCAACCAGGGCGATGCGATCCAGATGGTTGCAGCATTTGATCATGAGGAGCTAGGCAGCGCCTCACGTAGCGGTGCCTCTGGGCCGGTCCTTGCCGATGTCTTGAGCCGGATCTCTTGCGGTCTTGGGGCGACGCTCGATGAGCGGTATCGGTCTTTGGCGCAGTCGTTCTGCCTCTCGGCGGACACCGGTCATGCGATACACCCGAACTATCCCGGTCGGCATGATCCGGTCAACCAGCCGATACTCAACGCCGGTCCGCTGCTCAAGACCAACGCCAACCAGCGTTATGCGACTGACGCTCGAGGCGCCGCCCTGTGGAGACGAATTTGCCGCTCGGCCGGGATTCGCACCCAGGAGTTTGTGACCAACAACGCAGTGCCTTGCGGCTCCACTATCGGTCCGCTGACTGCGACCCGGCTCGGGATAGCCACAGTCGACGTAGGCATCCCTATGCTCTCTATGCACTCGGCTCGCGAGTTGGCCGGCACCCAGGACCCTCTCGCATTGAGCCACGCCATGGAGGTCTTCCTCGCCGCCGATGACTCACTCTGAGTGCGAAACCTACGTTCACCTAGGTTGCACATGCTCCGCATAGGTTGCAACCCATGCAGAGCGCGAGGAACCTACGTGCACGTAGGTTCCTGCGGGAGCGCCGGAGCGTAGCAGGCTGCACTCGTCGTTGTCTGCCCAGCCGAGGCTTACGTCCTAGGCTTGTCGCCCGTGGCACTCACGATCGGGATTGTCGGACTTCCCAATGCCGGCAAGTCGACGCTGTTCAACGCGCTGACCCGCAACGACGTCTTGGCGGCCAGCTACCCGTTTGCCACGATCGACCCAAATATCGGGGTGGTGGGCGTGCCAGACCCGCGACTAGCGGTCCTGGCAGACCTTTTCGATTCCGAACGCACGGTGCCCGCAACTGTGAACTTCGTCGACATCGCCGGCATCGTGCGGGGCGCAAGCAAAGGCGAAGGCCTCGGCAACGCCTTCCTGTCCCACATTCGTGAGGCGGATGCCATCTGTGAGGTAACCCGGGTGTTCAACGACCTTGATGTAACCCATGTCGATGGTGCGGTGAACCCAGCTAGCGACATTGAGACCATCGAGACCGAGCTGATCTTGGCCGACCTGCAGACGATCGAGAAGGTGTTGCCTCGGCTGGAGAAGGAAGCCAAGATCAACAAGGAGAGGGTAGCGGCGCTCGCCGCTGTCAAGCAGGCCCAAGAAGTGCTCGACAGCGGTCGTACGATCTTCGCTGCCGGCCTGGATCACGAACCACTTCGTGAGCTTTTCCTGCTCACGACGAAGCCCTTCCTCTACGTTTTCAACTGCGACTCCGACGAACTTGCCGACGAGTCACTCAAGCAGCGGTTACGCGCGCTTGTGGCGCCCGCTGAGGCGATCTTTTTAGACGCCAAGATCGAATCCGAACTGGTCGAGATGGAACCCGAAGAGTCACGGGAGTTCCTCGCTGAGATGGGCATAGCTGAGCCCGGTCTGGATGTATTGGCTCGTGTCGGCTTTGACACGCTCGGTCTGCAGACGTTCCTGACAGCAGGCCCAAAGGAGGCACGGGCCTGGACCATCCGCAAGGGGGCCACAGCACCTCAGGCGGCGGGAGTCATCCACACTGATTTCCAGAAGGGCTTCATCAGAGCCGAAGTCGTTTCTTTTGATGATCTTGTCACTGCCGGGTCGATGCAGAACGCGCGGGCCAAGGGCAAAGTGCGCCTCGAAGGCAAGGATTATGTGATGGCCGAGGGAGATGTCGTTGAGTTCCGTTTCGCGCCAACCTGAGGCGCCGACGATCTAGTCAGAAGTAGTCGCGAATGTGTCCCTGGCGACCGCCGAAGAGGGCGTCCCAGTCAAGATCTTCCTTCACGTCTCCGCCGTCAAGGTGTCCAGCGAGTCGCAGGTTCGCACAAGACTGGGTACCCGCATAAAGAAGCGACAGGCCACGCGGCGTAAACGTCCGATCAGCATGATCAGCATCTGAGCATGTGGCCCATCCTTCGTTCACCGTGAGCTCGTACGCGTGGTTATTCTCTGGCAGGAAGTGGCCATCGACTTCGAACCGCAGGGTCGCCGCCATGCTCGGCGGATAGCGGCGCCGGGTCAATGACTCAGCTACATCCAAGATCGCCAGCATGTACGGGAATGCCGAGATCACCCTCCAGTCGTTACTTGGCAGAAACAGCCGTGCAAGATCATCTCCGGACGTGTCGATCTTGACCGTGGCGGCGACACTGGCGAAGCTGCCGATTACCCAAAGCAGAGCTCGGTAGGCGTCCGCACCGGTAGCCAACAGGTCGGAGACCGTGATGCTCGCGCCGTGCCCTACGCCCTCACCGCGCCGCCACGATGCAAATCCGCAGATCGTGTTGTTGAGATCGACGGCAGCAGTTACGCCGGTGAAGCTATTTATGAAGTCCTCGGCTGTCGCCGTGAAGGAAACACCGCGTCGGCTTAGCGGACCATTCTGCTCGATCGCCCAGGCGTCGTAGATGCCGCGGATAGCGTCGAAGTCTGCCGCCGTTGCCCGCCGGGTCCGAATCGTGGTTGGCTTCGGCACCGCAGCCAACGCCTGGCTTGGCACCTCGACTGTCACATACTCCGCGATCGCCTCGTAACCGAATCTGCGATAAATCCTCGGCGCCGATGGAAACAACGTAGAGATCAACGCCCCACGCTGCTTGGCGTCGCGGAGCAACCTGGTGAAGAGCGGCGTAAGCAGACCGCGCCCGCGGTGTTCGGCTGCAACCGTTACACCCGCGACGCCACAGGTTGGCACGGGCACGCCGCCGAAGTATGCGTCGTATTGACGGTCGATCAGCTGAGCGACAAGCAGGTCATCGTCAAAAGCCCCGTACCAGATGATGCCCGCCTGATCGATGGTTGCCAGGCTTGCAGGCGGAGTGCTCGGCACCCCAAATGCTTCCATGCCAAGGCGTCGCCCAGCCTCAGCGTCGTTCGGCTCCAGTCTGCGTACCGACAGCGTCATTCCCGACATCATGGACCATCGAAGAATCGTCGTGAAGCACGGATTGTGCTCAGGGATAACTACAGCTTGGTCCAGCCGGGACCCCGGTAATCGACACATCAAATCCCCACAAACGACATAGTCATTGTCGGATACTCAGAATTGCGGGCAGTCCGAAGGCTGGTTGGCGTGGGGGTGCTGCCGCAGATTGGTCTGATCACAATCATGTTGCGTGTTACCCCCTGGTAACCAATAACTCTTGTGGGTATTAGTTTGGTGATTTAGAACTGTTTCGTTCCTTGGGAGCCCTTCGACTCTCAATGTCAGTCTGATGCGCCCGACCGAGGCGCACATTGGAGGAGGACATCGGATGCGTGGAAGAACTGGCACGATGGCCGCCGCTGCTCTCGCGTCGATCGCCCTAGTTGCGACGGCGTGTGGTGGTGGCGGTACGGAGCCACAGTCTCAGGCCAGTCAACCTGCTGGCCAGGCCGGCGGGGAAATCACCGTTGCCGGCTGTACGCCGGAGAACCCGCTCATTCCGGGAGGGACGAACGAGACCTGTGGCGGCGACATCATCCAGGCCATGACGTCGACGCTGGTCCGGTACAACACCGAGAACGCCGCCCCAGAGAACGACATTGCGGAGTCCATCGAGACAGATGACAACAAGCTCTTCACTATCAAGCTAAAGCCGTACAAGTTCCATGACGGCACTGACGTCAAGGCCAAGAACTTCGTCGATGCCTGGAACTACACCGCCTACGGCCCCAACGGTCAGGCCGGCAGCTATTTCTTTGGGCCAGTCGCGGGGTACGAGGATCTGGAGTGCCCCGACCTAGAGTGCAAGCAGAATCCCAAGGCTAAGACCTTGTCGGGCCTGAAGGTCGTCGACGACATGACTTTCACCATCCAGACCACTGAGCCGGTCTCGAATCTGGCGGTGCGGCTCGGCTACTCCGCCTTTGCTCCACTGCCGGACTCCTTCTTCGCCGACCCGAAGGCCTTCGAGGAAAAGCCGATCGGCGCCGGGCCGTTCAAACTGGACAGCAAGTCCAATACCGAGTTCGTGCTGTCGAAGTTCGCCGACTTCTCCGGCGACATCAAGGCGAACGTGGACAAGCTGACATTCAGGGTTTACCAGGACCCCCAGGCGGGCTATGCCGACGCGGTGGCCGGCAGCCTGGACTACATCGACCAGGACAACATTCCCCAAGACCAATTCATTGGTGACGCGTACCAGAGCGACTTTCCTGACAGGTTCACCCAGCGCGAGGCGGGCCGGATCACCTGGATCACGTTCTCTCCCAATGATCCGCAGCTAAAGGACAACCCGGACCTGCGCAAGGCTATCTCTCGTGCCATCGACCGCGATCTGATCACCAAGCAGATCTTCAGCAACACGGTCACACCGGCCACTGGCTGGGTTTCCCCAGTGGTGGATGGCTACAAGGCCGGAACCTGCGGTGACTCCTGTACGTTCGACCCGACCGCGGCCAAGGCGGCTTTCGATGCCGCCGGCGGCTACCAAGGCACGCTGACGATGACCTACAACGCGGACGCCCCGAACAAGGCCTATTCCGAGGCGGTCTGCAACTCGATCAAGAACACGCTCGGCATCGAGTGCACCGCAGTGCCCACCGTCGACTTCGCCACGTTCAACAAGAAGCTCGACGCCGACGAGATCAAGGGCATTTTCCGCAGCTCCTGGCAGATGGACTATCCCTCGATCGAGAACTTCCTCGTTCCGATCTACGCCAAGGGTGCCTTCCCCCCGGAAGGTTCCAACTACTCCAAGTACGACAACCCTGAGTTCACCAAGCTGACCACCGAGGCGGCTGCGGCGAAGACCGCCGATGAGGCCAATGCGCTGTATCAGCAGGCCGAAGCTTTGCTGGCCACGGACTTTCCCACCGCGCCGCTGTGGTACCCGAAGAGCACCGGGGTCTGGTCGGAGAAGGTCACTGACGTGAAGATCAACGCCTTCGGTGTCCTCGATTTCGTGGCGATCAAGGTGAAGTGAACGGCAAGGCCGTGAAACATCACTAAGAGCGTCGGCCCGTCGGAGCAATTCCGGCGGGCCGACGCTATGTTTCGTCGCAGAGCGCTTCCGAACCTTACGAGAGGGGGTCGGGGTGGGCAAGTACATCATCCGCCGGCTGCTGCAGATGATTCCCGTCATCATCGGTGTCACGTTCATCATCTACGTCGCGGTTTTTGCTCTCGGAGATCCGACGGTCGGACGCTGTGGCGAGCGGCCCTGCCCGGAGGGCTATATCGCCAAGTTCAGGGCCGACTACAACCTCGACAAGCCATTGGTCGTTCAGTACCTGCTCTACATGGGCAACCTGCTGCAGGGTGACCTGGGCACGAACTTCTTCGGCAACAAGGTGGTCGACGAACTGGCCGCGCGTTGGCCCACTACGCTCAAGCTCGGCCTAATGGCGCTGGTCATCGAATCCGTGATCGGCATCGCCGCGGGAGTGCTCGCCGGAATTCGGCGAGGAAAGTTCATCGATTCTCTGGTTACCGTGAGCACCCTCGTGCTGATCTCAATCCCGATCTTCGTGATCGGGAGCTTTGCCCAGCTGATCTTCGGGGTCCGCCTCGGCTGGTTTCCGGTGACCGCGACACAGGGCACCACCTACCAGCTGATCATGCCTGCCTTCGTGCTGGCCTCGGCATCGCTGGCCTACATCGCCCGGCTGATGCGAGCCAACCTGTCCGAGAACCTGCGCGCGGATTATGTTCGTACTGCGAAGGCGAAGGGGCTGAGCAATGCACGCATGGTTGGCGTACACACCCTGCGTAACTCGCTGATCGCGGTTGTCACTTATATCGGCATCGACGTCGGGGCGCTGATGGGCGGAGCGGTCGTCACCGAGCGGATCTTCAACATCAACGGCATCGGAAACTTCCTCTACCGAAGCATCACCCAGAAAGACGGCACATCGGTGGTCGGCACTGTCCTCTGCCTGGTGCTCATCTACCTGTTAGTCAACCTTCTGGTCGACATCTTGTACGGCTTCCTGGATCCGAGGATCTCTCATGACTGACACCACCCGCGACCCGGCCCTGGACGCCACCTCCGTAGTCCCGATCACCACTGACGCAACCGGGGGACCAGAGGCGCCGCTGAGCCCTCCGACTAAGGGCGAGAAGGCTCGGTCGCTGGGCACCGACGCGTGGGCGGATCTCCGCCATCGGCCGATGTTTTGGATCTCGGCGGCGTTGATCATGTTCTTTGTCATCATGGCCGCGTTCCCCCAGTTGTTTACCAACACCGACCCCTACCTCGCCGACCTCGCCAAGGCACGGAAGGCCCCCTCGCCTGACGCCTGGTTCGGTCGGGACAACCAGGGGTACGACGTCTACGCTCGCACCATCTACGGTGCCCGAGCCTCGATCTTGGTCGGTATCTTCGCCAGCTTGTTTGTGGCTCTCCTGGGCTCGTTCGTCGGTGTTATCGCGGGTTACCGAGCGGGCTGGATGGATTCGGTGCTCAGTCGCATTGGGGAGATCTTCCTAGGCATTCCACTGCTGCTGGGCGGGATCTTGTTCCTCTACCTGTTCCCGAGCGATCCATTGACAACGCCATTTCTTCTGCAGGTGGCAAAGGTGGCCTTCGTGCTCGGCATCCTCGGCTGGCCGGTGATCATGCGGCTAATGCGTGGCAGCGTGCTGCAGGTCAAGCCGAACGACTATGTCCAGGCCGCCCGGGCGCTTGGCGCGTCTCCGACCCGGATCATCGGCTCCCACATTCTGCCCAACTCGCTGGCTTCGGTGATCGTGGTCTCCACCATCAACCTTGGTGTTTACATCTCCGTCGAGGCCACCTTGTCCTTCCTGGGTGTCGGACTGCAGCCGCCTGCCATCTCGTGGGGCATCCAAATCTCCGAAGCCTCGGGCATTGGCATGATTAGAGCTGCACCACACATGCTGTTCTTTCCCAGCCTCTTCCTATCGCTGACCGTGCTGGCGTTCATCATGATGGGCGATGTGGTCCGCGATGCCCTCGATCCGAGATTGCGCTGAGGAGGTTGCGATGACGGTATCAGCGGGAAGCGGCAGTGCACCCATTGTCGAAGTCCTCGATAGCCGCGGCACCTGGAAAGCTGTCGACAGTCTGCTGCTCGAGGTCGACCAGTTGCAGGTGGAGTTTCGCACTCGCGATGGTGTCGCAAAGGCCATCAACGGCGTGTCGTTCGATCTTCACGAGGGCGAGACACTCGCCATCCTCGGTGAATCGGGATCAGGGAAGTCGGTGACCGCGCAAGCCATTATGGGAATCCTGGACTCCCCACCCGCATTCATCACCGGCGGTGAAGTGCGCTATTGCGGAAAGAACATCCTTGCTATGAGCGACGAGGACCGGCGCCGGGTCCGTGGGCCCGAGATCTCGATGGTCTTCCAGGACGCACTGTCCGCACTCAATCCAGTTTTTCCTGTGGGCTGGCAGATTGCCGAAATGTTCCGCAAGCACCGCGGCATGAACAAGTCCGACGCACAGGCGCAGGCGATACGCCTTATGCAGCGAGTCCAGATCCCGGGGGCAGCGCAGCGCGTCAAGGCCTATCCACACCAATTCTCGGGTGGAATGCGACAGCGCATCATGATCGCGATGGCAATCGCGCTCGACCCGGCTGTACTGATTGCCGATGAGCCGACAACTGCCCTGGACGTGACCGTGCAGGCCCAGATCATGCAGCTCATGGCCGATCTGCAGCAGGAGCGCAAGATGGGCCTCATCCTGATCACGCACGACCTTGGCGTTGTGGCCGATGTGGCGGATCGCATTGCTGTGATGTACGCCGGTCGCATCGTGGAGCAGGCGGATGCGTTCGAGCTGTACGCGCAACCGGGCCATCCCTACACCGAAGGCCTGCTCGACTCGATTCCTCGGCTTGATCAGAAAGGCGAGACCCTTTCCGCAATCGGTGGCTTGCCACCGAGCCTGACCAATATCCCGCCTGGATGTCCCTTCAATCCACGCTGCCATTACGCCCAGGACATTTGCCGCGTAGACCCACCGCCACCCCTTCGGGAAGTCGCTCCGCACAGGTTCGCTGCGTGCCACTTCTCAGAGCTGCTGCTGGCTGACAGCCCGGAGCTCGAGGTCACCCAGACAACTGAGGATGTGGAGGCACATGTCCAATTCGCGCCCGATCACCCGGTGAGCGGTCTCAAGATCCCCACCGAGGCTGGCTTCGAGGGACCAGGAGGGTAAATGAGGCGCGAGGTGGTACTGAAGGCCGAGAATCTGGTCAAGCACTATCCGATCAAGGCTGGTGTGCTGCGCCGCACGGTCGGCCACGTCAAGGCACTCGACGGGGTGTCTTTCGAGCTTTACAAGGGCGAGACCCTCGGCATCGTGGGCGAGTCCGGCTGCGGCAAATCCACCCTTGGCCGCATGCTGATGCGGCTGGAGGAGCCAACTGGCGGGAAGCTGTTCTTCGATGGGATCGATGTCTCTGCGCAGAAAGGCAGCGCGATGCGCCGGTTGCGCCGAGACATTCAGATCGTCTTCCAGGACCCGTATACGTCGCTGAACCCCCGCAAGACGGTAGGAGATATCGTCGGCGAGCCGTTCGAAATCCACACCGACGTCGTGCCCAAGCGGGGTCGCCGGCACCGGGTTCAGGAGTTGCTGGAGCTGGTCGGGCTCAACCCTGAGCACATCAACAGGTATCCGCACCAATTCTCGGGCGGCCAGCGGCAACGGATTGGGATTGCGCGAGGGCTGGCGCTAAATCCGAAGGTGATCATCTGCGACGAGCCGGTGTCGGCACTGGATGTCTCCGTGCAGGCCCAAGTGGTCAACCTTCTCGGGGAACTGCAGGGCAGTCTCGGATTGTCGTACATCTTCATCGCGCATGACCTCTCCGTGGTCCGGCACATCTCCGATCGGGTCGGCGTGATGTACCTCGGCAAGATCGTTGAGTTGGGAGATGAGGATCAGATCTACTCCCGGCCGACGCACCCGTACACGCAGGCTCTGTTGTCGGCGGTGCCGCTTCCTGATCCCACGATGCGCGAGATGCGTGAGCAGATCGTGCTGACCGGCGACGTGCCCAGCCCGGCCAATCCACCGCCCGCCTGTAGGTTCCATACTCGCTGCTGGAAGGCGCAGGAGATCTGCAGTATCGAAGAGCCTTTGCTAATCGACCGCCCTGACGGGGAATCGGCACACCTTTCGGCCTGCCATTTCGCTGAGCCTCGGGTGATCGTCGCGTGAACTAACCGGTGGTGACCTACGGCTCCGGAGGGAGCACTCAGCATCGGCATAGGGTTGAGGCCGTGACTTCTGATCTGGCATCTGAACCTGCCCGGCGGCTGATGTTGGTCCATGCGCATCCTGATGACGAGACGATCAACAACGGGGCGACAATGGCCAAGTACGTAGCCGAGGGCGCGGCGGTTTGCTTGGTGAGCTGCACGCTCGGGGAGGAGGGTGAGGTCCTCGTCGAAGACCTCGCGCATCTTGCGCCAGATCAGAACGACGACCTCGGTGGCCACCGGTCTGGTGAATTGAAACTCGCCATGGAGATCCTCGGCGTCACCGACTTCATCCGACTTGGTGGCGACGGTCGATATCGAGATTCCGGTATGGCGTACGCCCCTGATGGCCGCGCCATCGCCCGGGACGTGCTCCGCGAAGGAATCTTTTGGACCGCAGACCTGCTCGAGGCGGCGAATGAGCTGGTGCCGGTGATCCGTGACCGTCGTCCCCAGGTCCTGATCACCTACGACGAGAACGGCAACTACGGTCACCCTGACCATGTTCAAGCGCATCGGGTAGCTATGTATGCCACCCAGTTGGCAGCCGTGCCCTCATATCGTCGCGACCTCGGCCAGCCATGGAACGTGGCCCGCGTGTTTTGGATCACGATGAGCAGGAGCCGGATGTTGGCCGGCATCGAGGCGCTGCGTGCCGCAGGTGACGAGGAGACCTTTAAGGGCTTCGAAGCCGATGGACCGTTGTCATCGCTGTTCTCCGACGATGCTGACATTGCCGTTGCAATTGATGGCCGACCATGGGCGGCACAGAAGATTGCCGCCATGCGTGCCCACGCCACCCAGATCACGCCCGATGGCCCGTTCTTCGCCGGAGCCGAGATATTGGGAAATGATCGCTGGGCCTGGGAGTATTACCGCTTTGCCGGCGGCGTCCCACTCCCGGAGGGCGAGGGGCGGGCTGATGACCTATTCGCTGGACTGAGTTAGCGCTCGTGACGAGCGCGAGCTGGTCGAAGGCGTCACCGAACGCACAGACATTTCCGAACGTACAAAGTGGGCCGGATCTGGCTTCTGGTGTGCCCGGTTCGCCGGATGCGCTGCGCCATGTCATGGGGCACTTCGCCTCCGGCGTGACGATCGCGACGGCGCTCCATCACGGTGTTAAGCACGCTATGACGGCCACAGCCGTGTGCTCGGTTTCGCTGGAACCGCCATTGGTTCTGGTCTGCGTTAGCAAAACGAGCCGGTTCCACGGCGCAATCATCAAGGCCAACCATTGGTGTTTGTCGCTGCTGACCGTCCACCAAGAGCCGCTTGCTCGGCACTTCTCTAACCGGGGGCGTGACTTGCTGAGCCAATTCGACAACGTCCCGCATAGTCCCAGTCCGCTCAGCGGGACGCCCCTCATCGACCGTGCACTGGCCTGGCTTGAGTGCACCACGTACGGCAGGCACGACGGCGGCGATCACACTATTGTCGTCGGTGAGATTGTGCGTGCCAGCGGTCTGCCATCTGACGATGACCCAAATGCACCCCCTCCCTTGACGTACTATCGGGGGACTTACTCCTAGAGGGCGTTCGGGGAGGAGACGCCCCCGGCGGAGGCATCGTGGGTTCGGAGTGCGGTGCTCGCCCGCAGACTCAACACCTTTGATCCGAGGTAGCAGTTCGTGACCACCCAGACGCCAAAATGGGATGTCGGGCCCGATGAGACGACCATCGAGGAACCCGATCGGCCGGCAGACGGTCAGCAGCCCAGTGATAAGCGGCCGGCCAGCACACAGATCAACTGGGTCTTGGTCGCTGCCGTCGTCGGCGGCGTCTTGGTCATTCTCGGGATCCTCTACATCGCTGGCTATTTGGTCGCTGGTGACAAGCTCCCCAAGAAAGCACAGATCTCCGGTGTTGCTGTCGGCGGCCTGCATCCATCAGAAGCAATCGACAAGCTGAGCGCCGAGCTTGGCCCCCGAGCAGCCCAGCCGGTGAAGCTGGCGGTGAGAGATGAACAGTCCGAGCTGAAGCCAGCCGACGCCGGTCTGGCTGTCGATTACGCAAAGAGTGTCGAGGCCGCCGGCGGCGGCAAGAGTCTCAACCCGGTGCGAATCATGGGTGTGCTGACGGGCGGATCGGCCATTGACTCTGTCGTTGTGGTCGACGAGCCAAAGCTCAAGGCGGCGGTCGCCGAGCTGTCGAAGACCTTCAACCATGACCCCGTCGATGCGGCGTTGGCGTACCAGGGCACAAAGATCAAGCAAAAGCCGGCCCGCGAAGGGACGACACTGCAACAAGATCCAGCTGCGACGATGATCAAGAGCAGCTTCTTGAAGACAACAGGTCCGCTCGAACTGCCAGCTGATATCGCGCAGCCCGCAGTTACAGACCAGGAAGTAAAGGAAGTGGTCGCCAGCTTCGCCAAGCCGGCGATCGCGGATCCTGTCAAGGTCAAGGTCAACGGCGCCGGGTCGTTCCAGATCAGCCGCCGCATGATCGCCGACTCGATCACATTCGTACCTCAGAATGGCACTCTCGTCCCCGAGTTAAGGGCCAAAAAGCTGCGGCGCGAGGCGAGTCCTGCAATCAAGACGGTGGAGCTGGTCGAGCCGCGAAATGCCACCGTGCGGCTGGTCAACGGCAAGCCGCAGGTGATTCCCGCCGTCGATGGAACAACCGTCGCGGCCGACGACCTCAAGAAGGCAGTTGAACCGGTCCTGACCAAGCCGGCCTCAGAGCGGTCGGTGCGTGTCCAACTCAAAGGGGCCAAAGCATCATTTTCCACTGCGGATGCTAAGAAGCTCAGGATCAAGCAGGTGACAGGTCAGTTCACCACGTACTTCCCTTATCTCCCGTACCGCAACGTCAACATTGGCCGGGCTGCCGCATTGATCAACGGCAC
>DATFBI010000122.1:0-3489 GCA_035253925.1 Propionibacteriaceae bacterium | reverse complement strand
CCCGCCGATGATCAACCCAATGACATGCAAGGGCGGCCATAGCATGATCAAGACAGCCGCCCAGATCGGTACGGTACGGCTGCGCAGCAGGCCGATCGCGAAGAGCGCTGTGCCCAACAGATTGCCTACGATGAAGATCGGAAATACCCAGACGGTCCACGGATCACTCTGGCTGGCGTCGATCACCGCCGCATAGTCGGTCATTGGCCCACCCCGCTCTGCCATCGCAATAATGATCATGTTGCTCAGCAATACGCCGAAGTAGCAGACGTAGCCAGCGATCATCAAGGACGCGCCCACGAACGCCAACGAAGATCGCCACGCCAGGCCTAGTGCCGTCACGACGGCCGGAATGATCAGCAGGCAACCGAGCATCCCGGCGACGAGCAGGAGGCGGATCAAATCAGGATTGGTCGCGGCTAAGGCAAGGGCGTCGGCACCGGTCTCGTCGCCACCGCCATTTCGGATCATCCAGGCATAGCAGGCATTGGTAATCACAAAGCCCCACGGCGCCAGCATCAGGGCGAGGGCGCCGCCCAGCTGGCGTAGCCGCCCAGGCCTGCCTGCTGATCCCTTCGACCGGCGCCGTCCTGAGCCTGTCGAAGGGCTCAGGATGGCGTTTGTCGAAATGCGCCCTTGGTCGGGCTCTGGGCGCGTCTGCTTGATTGCGGTCATCACGCGGTCACTGCAACGGGCCTGCGCAGCCCGGCCAGCGTAAGCACTACGCCCACGACCGTAAGGACGATGAAGGTACCTGCAACGGCCATGACCGGGCCAGGCACACCGGTCTCCCAGAACGCCGGCACAGCTGTCAGGGCGGACAGCACTCGAACGACACTCAGGCCTACAGCTGCGGCTGCTCGACCGCGCCAGGCGAATCCGGCGAGCACGATGCTGATCAAGCCGAGCGCGGCACCGATGAGCGCAATGAACATCGGCGGGTGCTCTCCGTCGGTGTACAACGGCGCCGCCAAGTCGAGAACCGAAAGCACTCCCAGCAGCACGATTCCGCTGCGATAGAGAACAGACATTTCCATACCTCCCACCAGGTCTTGGGCCGACCGAGGTGATCGGCCGCCTTCAGCGTGGCTCCGGCAGAGGCTGGGCGGGATGAGTCAAAGATCAGCTCGAGCCGGGAGCTTCCCCGATGATCCCGGGAAACCTTCCCGAGACATTGGGAATGGGTTCGGCGCAGACTTGACCTGTGACACCGCCAACGCCTGCGGGACGAGCGCCTTCGGCGCCGGCCCAAATGCGCGCTGAGCTTGTCGAAGCGCGCGGCGATGGCCCTTCGACAGGCTCACGGCGCATCCAGAGCGGACTTAGGCTCCGGGCATGGGCCGCCGCCCTTGGCGGCCTGGTACTGCTCGAGGTTGTTGCCGCGACGGTCCTGGCGATGATGGCCGGGTGGTCCTGGCAAGACGCCCTTGACGCCTTCGTCGTAACCAACTCAGCCATAGGACTGAGCTTCGGCGTCTGCGGTGCCATCTTGGCCTGGCATCGTCCACACAACCCGATCGGCTGGCTATTCGTAGCGGGGGGTGTGGCGCAGGTGACCTCGGCGGTGGCGGCGCCACTGTTGATCGTGTTGCATGAGGCAACTGCCCCTATTGCAGTAGAGCGACTCGTGATCACGATCTTCAGCTGGTCATGGCCCTGGTCGATCGGACTCTTTCTCCCGCTCGCCCTGCTGCTGTTCCCCGACGGACGTCCGCTCTCTCGTGGCTGGCGATGGGTCGTCATTGCGGTGATCATCACCGCGCCGCTCTTTCCGTTGGAAATGGGCACCGCGCCTGAGTCCCCGCCGGGTTTTCCGATCGGCTACTTGACCATCCCCTTCTACGATCAGCTCCGGCCGCTGTGGACTTTCACCGAACTGCGAGGCCTGGCGGCACAAGCACTGGCGCTGGTCGCACTCTTCGTTCGATACCGCCGGGGTAGCGAGATGCAGAAGCGTCAGCTGTTGTGGTTACTGCTCGCTTTGCTGGTTGCCCTCATCGCTGCGGTTCCATGGGCCTTTATCGCTGGTACCCCGGTCGCCGTACTGTTCACCATTCCGCTGATACCGCTGGCAGTAACCGTGGCGATCATTCGCTATCAGCTGCTCGACATTCGCCTGGCAGTCTCCCGGTTGTTGGCCTGGATGCTGTTGTCGCTTGCCGTCGTCGTCGGGTACGCGGCGCTAGTGGCAGTACTTGATCAGTTCGTCTCGGCTCAGGTCGGCCGGTCCGCGATCGCGACGGTGATCTTGGTACTGCTCGCGGCTCCGGTGTTGCCCCGGTTGCAGCGTCTGGTGGAGCGGGCGGTGTATGGGGACCGCAACAACCCGGCTCGAGTGGTGTCTCGCGTCGGGGAGCAGCTCGCCACGCCGGACGCCGGGCTGGTTGGCGTAGTTGCGGCCATCCGGGAGGCGCTCCGGCTGCCGTACGTCGCCGTCGTGCACGGCGACACGATCCTCGCGGCCGATGGTGAACCGACCATGAAGGTGCACTCCTGGCCGCTGACCTACGATGGCCGTCCGGTTGGTGATCTTCAGTGCGGTCTGCGCCGCGGCGAACGCCGCATCAGCGATGCTGACGGTCGGGCACTTGGCATGCTCGCCGCGCCAGTGGCTGCCGCACTGCACGCCACATTGCTGAGCGCGGAACTCCAGGCGTCGCGGCTGCGCATTCTATCCACGCAGGAGGAGGAACGACGCCGGCTGCGGCGTGAGCTACACGACGGGCTCGGGCCAACCCTCACAGGGATTGCCTTCGGTGCTGATGCTGCAGCGAATTTGATCTTGACCGATCCCGAGAGAGCTAATGAGTTGCTCAGCTCGCTTCGCCATGACACCCGAGCCGCCCTTGCCGACGTACGCCGTCTTGTCGATAACCTCCGTCCGCGGGCGCTCGACGAGCTCGGTCTTGTGGGAGCACTGCAACAGCGGGCCGAACAACTGGCCTGGCGGGCGGATGGTGAATCGGTCGATGTTGAACTCGATGTTCCAGCCGAGTTGCCACGATTGCCGGCTGCGGTGGAGGTGGCAACGTACCGGATCGCAACTGAGGCACTGACCAACGTTGTCCGGCACTCCAAGGCGACCAAAGCCTTGGTCCGGGTCTCGGTCGGTGATCATCTCGAGGTGTCGGTCACCGATAACGGCCCGCCGAACGGCCGTTGGGCGCCGGGGGTGGGTCTGACCACTATGCGGGAGCGAGTGACCGAGCTCGGTGGGGCATTTGAAGCGGGGCCCTCGGCTACTGGTGGATCTGTGTTCGTTTCCATCCCGCTGGCAAGCCGATGACTACGGTACGGGTGGTACTGGCTGATGATCACCCGGTAGTGCGGGCCGGGCTCTCAGCCTTGCTGAGTTCGTTGCCGGACATTGAGGTCTTGGCAGTGGCTTCGGATGGCCGGGCTGCAGTGAAGGAAGTCGTGCTGCACCGGCCGGACGTAGCCGTGCTCGACCTGCAGATGCCGGGTCAGGACGGGTTTGCGGCGACTCGA
>DATFBI010000121.1:0-9488 GCA_035253925.1 Propionibacteriaceae bacterium | reverse complement strand
TGCTTCAGCTGTCCTCGGTCTTGACGGTCTACGAGTGGAATAAGAAGGGGACCGGTCCGCCGTACTACCGCGTCGACAGGCAACTCCTTTACCGGAAGAGCGAAGTCCTGAAGTGGCTGGAAGGGCGCGACGGGTCCCTCGACTGGTAGATCAACTTCGGCCGGCCGAAGATCAGCGGCTTCTACTTCGTACAGCTACAACGCGACTGGCCGACCGGGACATGCAGGTTTCCCACAGAGTTTCTTCAACTGCAGGATCGCCATTGCAAGCTGAACGACTGCGCGTGCTTCTTCTAGCGTCCGCAACGGGGGCTCAAGCGCACCCAGTCAGTTTGTTGGAATGAATGTGGCACTCGCCGGGTTGCCGCTCTTAGTCCCCTCTCTGGGGGCCCGTCTCTCGTGGCCACATCGTCGTGACTGCGCCCAAGATCACTTTGTTCGCTAGCACATCGCGCTCTACGGCGCTGCCTTCCCAATCGCTCGCAGGCCCGACCTGTTCGACTCCCTCGTCAAGGCAGCCCGCACGGTGCGGACGCTCGCGAGCTGGGAGGACAGCTTTCTTGACTTCAGTCTTGGACCGTACGCCGGAACGGTCGCTAGCTGATCAGTTCGTCGGCCGCAGATATCTGCGACTCGTGCTCGTGCTCGGCGCGCTGATGGCAATCGGCCCGCTGACCATCGACACATATCTGCCGGCGCTGCCTACGCTGTCGACGGACCTGCTGGCTACCGATGCACAGGCACAGTTGACGATCACTGGACTGCTGATCGGGCTCGGCCTGGGACAGCTGATCATCGGACCTTGGTCGGACGCGGTCGGCCGTCGCAAGCCGTTGCTCTTTGGGCTTGCGGCGCACGGGCTCGCCTCCGTGGTGTGTGCACTGGCGCCCTCGATCGGCACGCTTGTCGCCACCAGAATCGGCCAGGGCTTGTGCGGCGCCGCCGTCGCCGTAGTAGCGATGGCGACGGTCCGGGACCTCTTCAGTGGCGTGCGCGCCGCGAGACTGCTGTCCCGGCTGATGCTGGTTCTCGGCATCGCGCCCATCCTGGCTCCGTCCTTGGGCAGCGCGTTGCTTGAGCTCACCTCCTGGCGGGGGATCTTCGCCGTCCTTGCCGTTGCCGCAGTTGCGCTCTTTACGCTTGCCTGGTTCGGGCTTCCCGAGACATTGCCACCACAGCGCCGCCGGGAAGGCAGCATCCGGGGATCGATGCGGTCCTATGCCGCGCTCTTCTCGGACCGGCTGTTTTTGATCATGGTGGGCGTCGCCGGATCGATGTTCGCCACGCTGTTCGCCTACGTCGCGGGGGCACCGTTTGTGCTCCAAGAGATGTTCGGACTCTCACCCCAGCAGTTTGGTGTGGCGTTCAGCTCCAATGCACTGGGGCTGATCTTGATGACTCAGCTGAATCCGGTTCTGCTCCGCCGGTTCAGCCCGGTGCAAGTACTGTCGGCGGCTGTAGTCATCGCGGCGCTCAGCTCCCTCGCACTGCTGGCGACCGCGACCACAGGATTCGGAGGCATCCTGGGTGTCATCGTTCCGATGTGGTTCGTGCTCGCCTGCGCCGGCCTGACCTTCCCCAACGCACCGGCGATCGCGCTCAACCGGCACGGTGAGGAAGCGGGTACAGCCGCGGCGGTGCTCGGCGCCTCGCAGTTCGTCATCGCCGGCGCAGTCGCTCCGCTCGTTGGGGCGTTCGAGAACGGTACACCGGTTCCACTTGCCATCATCATGGTCATGACAACCGGTCTTGCGGTGACATTGATGCTTTCCGCCGCACGCCGGCTCGACGCTGATTCGTACGGGTAATCGCGTGTAACGCATGCGTACTCCGCCTCGGAGGCTCGGTGCGTTTCCCACCAGTACGGCGTGGACAAGCACCCACAGCGGTCGTGAGGCGTACTTTTCCACCAGAAGCGCGAAAAAAGAGCATGAGCGGACCCGAGTCTGCAGAAGGAGCGCGACCATGAACGGTCATGTATACGGCCTGTCCGAGATCGTCGGCACCTCAAGCCAAGGAGTCGACGACGCCATCCGGGTAGCGGTGCAGCGGGCGGCGCGTACGCTGCGCGGCCTCGACTGGTTTGAGGTCAGCGACATCCGCGGCCATCTTGTCGATGGGCAGATCGAGCACTTCCAGGTGACACTCAAAATCGGGTTTCGGATGGAGGATCCGCAACAGACCCGGACCGCCTGACGCGGAACGTCTTCACGCCTGCGCTGGAAAACGACCCCTTCGGTAGCCTTAGCAGCGGCCTTTTCGCTGCCTGTGCTGGAAGACGACCCCATCCAAGGGCTACCGGCCGCCGACCAGCTCGACCAGAGCCGGTACTACATCGGCTGGCGCAGGCATCGCAGTAATCTCATCCCGAAGGTGCCTGGCCGCCTGACGTTCTGGGCAATCGCCCAGAAGCAGCTGCACAGCTTCCCCAATCGCCCCGTCCTGCTGCGCATCGTTTCTCAGAGCGCGGACCGCGCCAGCAGCTGTCAAGATTTCTGCGTTGAGGAATTGATCAGCTCCTTGGGGGAGTAGCAGCTGCGGCAGCCCGCGCTCGAGAGCTCCCAGCACGGTACCTGTGCCGCCGTGGTGCACGATGAGATCAACTAATGGCAGCACCGCGGATTGTGCCACGAAGCGCTCGACGTGCACGTTGTCTGGGAGTTCGCCAAGCGCCGCTGGCTCACCTTCCGGCCCGACGGTGACCAGGATGTCGATGTCGAGTGATGCAATTTGATTGATCGCGCGGCTGAGCACTTCAACCGCTCCAAACGAGACCGTGCCCAGGGTGAGGTAGACCCGGGGTCGGGTACGCGGAGCATTGAGCCAGGCGGGTACCTCTGCGCCGGACTCGTTATAAGCAACGGATCTGATCTGAAACATTGGCACAGGTGCTCCGCCCGTAGGTCCAAGGCTCCGGGGTGCCGGGTTGATCAACACCGCAGCCAGCAGCCCATCCTCCTCCGGTGGTGTAAGGTCTCGCTGCAGCCAAATAGCCCTCTGGTAGCGGACCGTCAGGGGATGCAGCACGCTGTAGACCGACGTAGTCAATGCAATGGCGTACGCCGCGGCCGGAATCCCGAGCACACTTGCGGCGATGCCGGCGCCGGTGTTCATGCCCTCATAGATCACAAGATCAGGACTCATCCGCTGGCATTGTTCGATCATGGTCTGGGCGACGTGCTCGGCGGTGACATCCGCAAACATCGCCATACCGAAGTCCTCACCATGCAGATCTGGATGGCGCCGTCTGGCCTCCTGAACCGCCCAGTCGAGCTCCAAAGTCGGCGGATACCCCTCAACGGTTGGCAGTGGCAAGCGCCCCAGAAAGGGGGGTCCAACCGCGACGACAGTGTCGTGACCGGCCGCCGCACAAGCGAGTGCGAGCGGCATCATGGGATATAGGTGCCCGTACGCGCCGAGCGAGGCGAACATGATCTTCACGTGGGCCATGCTCTCAGACGCTGCCTTCAGGCAATACGTCGACGACGTACGCAAGCGGGGCTGCGATCATGAACAACCTGCCTACACTCCCGCTGACGCCTGATGAGCTGCTGATGACCACCCGTTCGGTTCGTAAGCGACTCGACCTCACTCGCCCGGTGCCTCTTGATCTTGTGCGGGAATGCTTGGATCGTGATCACCGACGAGAGCCTCCGTCGGGTGATCGGCGATTACTACCGTCAAGCGGTGACGTCGTACCTCAAATCGTCGGGCTCCGCTGGGGCACTGTTCGCCGACGATCCGGAGCGCAGCGCAGTTCAGCGCCGTGTCGGAGACAGCGTCGCCTATCTCGGTGAGCACATGGGTGATGTCCCGGTGCTAGTGATTCCGTGTCTCAACGCCGCGCACTTGAGAGCGGGCAACCAGGCCGGGTTGTGGGGTTCGCTACTGCCTGCTGCCTGGAGTTACATGTTGGCGGCTCGAGCTCGCGGGTTGGGTACGGCGTGGACGTCACTGCATCTGCGCTTCGAGAAGGAGATCTCAGAGCTCCTCGGAATCCCGGACGACGTCCGGCAAGGCGCCCTCATTCCGACCGCGTATTACACCGGCGACAGCTTCAAGCCAGCGCCCCGGCAACCCCTCGACAGCGTGCTCCACATCAACGCCTGGTGAAACCCCTGCACCCCGCTACCGTTTCTCCGCATAAAGCCACGAACACAGACCAAAACTGCCGATTCGACCGTCATTTTTGGCCTCGTGCGGAGAAACGCTGATAACGAGACCGATCAATGATCATGAACGGCTGCGCAGCGCCAGCAGCTTCTCAGCAAACATCTCCAGATCCACGTTGTTGATCTCGCGCACCGTCTGCACTGCGTCGTCGGGCCAGCGGTCCATGCCATGACAGGCGCCGGCGATTGCACCAGTCATAGCGGCAATCGTGTCGCTGTCGCCGCCAAGTGAGGCGGCAGTCAGGCAGGCCTGCCACGGGTCATCGGGATGCAGCGCAAGAATGGCAAATGCGGCAGGTACCGATTCCTGTGTCGCAATGCTGGTTCCGACCAGCTCAACCACATCGCGCACCGAACGATCATGATCATGAGTGGCGATCAGGCCGATTGCCCAGGCGATCCGGCGAGCGACTGAGGCTCCCGCTACCCACTCGCCGCGCTGCTGACCCAGCTCCGCGGCCCGGATAGCGAGCGTCGTAGCATCCGCGACCGACGCCCCGGCGATGCCGCCACTCACTGCCGCCGCGATCGCTGCCGCACCAGCTATTGCCACGGTTGTGTTGTGCGTCACCCGTGATGCCTCGACGACAAGATCAAGAAGTGCAGCAAGATCATCTGGGGCGGCGACCAGACCAACCGGAGTGATCCGCATCGCTGCACCGTTGGTGGCTGCCGACCGTCCGAACACATCCAGCGGGCCGTCAGCGACCAACGTCGTTACGGCTGCGCTGGTCGAGGGCCCCAATAAATCCAGCGATCCCCGTTCCCGCGCGCGCTCGGCCCAGGCCAGCAGCCGGCGGGCGAAGTCTTCGCTGTCGACGTGGCCGCCCGCCGCCAGCAAGGTATCGGCCAGCAGCAACGCTTGCTCGGTGTCGTTCGTGATCGACCCTGCTGGGCGCCCAGCTGCGATCATGTGATCGGACGGCGCCTCCCGAAAACCGCCGAGAATCCCAAATTTCGCGGTGACTTCTTCACGCGACATTAGCTGTGTCGGCATGCCAAGTCCGTCGCCGATCGCGAGACCATACAAAGCGCCGAGCCCCCGCTCGCTGGCCGAGCTCATTTGGCCAGCGACGAAAGAACCGAATCCATGTCTGCGACGTCGATCATCGGGCTATACAGCTCCATAGCGTCAAGGGCCCGCTGATGATCTTGTCCAGTGACGCCGGCACAGGCATCGGCAACCACCGTGACGTGTACCCCGGCGTCACATGCGGGCAGCGCCGTGGAAAGTACGCAGCAGTCGGTGGTAACGCCGGCAAGCACGAGCTCCTGAGGGTGTCCAAGCAGACGGTCGGTCTCGGCGTCCCACTTGCCGAATGTGGTCCGGTCCACCGTGGTTGTCGGGATTGATACGAAATCCTCGCTGAGCTCATACAGCGGCGCATTCACCGGATCGAGGGCAAAGGGCCACTTCTCGTAGTAGGTAATCCAGACACCGGTTGGCGGATCGGGCGGCAGGAAGCGGGTAAAGCAGACCCGAGAGTCGAAGGCTTCCAGCAGGCGTTGAATTCCCGCAGCGGCTGCGGCATAGCCCGGAGTAGCCCATTCACTGCTCGGCTCGCCGAAGATGCGCTGCATATCAATGATCATCAGCCAGGGTTTGGCGACCTGTCTGGCCGGCGGTTGGTTCGTCACGCTCATTCTTTGGTTGCCGCCTCCAGGTCGGCAGGGGATAGTGGCTGATCTTCTTGTACGCGTACGCCCCGGCGGCCCAGCACCAGCATTCCGACAAAGCCAATCAATAGCGCGGCGAGTACCCCCAGGTTCGCGTACGCCCACGAACCTTCCCGGCCGCCCAGTCCGAGCGGGCCGAGAAGATAACCCTGCCACGCTAGCCACCCCGCAAAGGAGTTAGTGACCAGACCCCAGCCAACAATGGCGCCGATTGCCAGCAGCAGCAGGGACAGTACGCGGACACTGCCGTAGCGCCCTTGGGCATCGAGGAGTTCAGAGCCGGCGTACGGCCGGCGGCGCAGCGCGAAATCGCCGAGGAAGATGCCACACCAGGCCGCGATCAAGACACCCAAGGTAATCAGGAACCCCTGGAACGGGCCGATGAAGTTGTCCGCGATGAATACCAAGTAAATAGAGCCAGCGATCATCAAGACACCGTCGATGGCTGCTGCCACGAATCGAGGTACCGGTAGCCCGGCACTGAGCAGCGCAAGGCCCGAGGAGTAGATATCCAAGACGGCGCCACCGACCAGGCCGAGCACCGCGACCAGTGCAAATGGGACCAGGAACCAGGTAGGCAGCAAGGTTGTCAACGCGCCAATGGGATCGGTGCCAATAGCCTCGCTCAGCTCAGGTGACGACCCGGCAAGCATCAGCCCGATGATCAACAGCAGCACCGGACCCAGTGAGGCACCGAAGGTAGTCCAGGTAACCACGCCAGCACTTGAGGCGTGCCGGGGCAAGTATCGGGAATAGTCCCCGGCGGCGTTGACCCAGCCGAGCCCGAAGCCGGTCAGCATAAAGACGAAGGCACCGACTAGTTGCGGAGTTGGGCCCGCGGCGATCGCGGTGAGCGTGTCGAAGTTGATGTTGGACGCAACGAGGATCACGTAGATCACAGTCAATATTGCGGTGATCACGGTAATCCACATCTGCAGCTTCATGATGAACTCGAAACCAAGAACTCCGCCGATCATGACGAGGAAAGCCACCAGAACCAGCGCTGCCACTTTGGTCAGGAAGCCGCTGTGCCAGCCCAGCCTGGTGAAGACAGTTGCGGTGGCCAGTACGGCGAGTGAGGCAAGAACCGTCTCCCAGCCGACCAACAGCAGCCAGGAAATAGCAGAGGGCACCCGGTTCCCGTTGACCCCGAAGGCGGCACGGCTCAACGTCATGGTTGGCGCATGCCCGCGCTTGCCGGAGAGCGAGACCAGCCCGCAAAACAGGAAGGAGATGACAATGCCTACGACGCCGACAATCACGGCCTGTGGGAAAGAAATGCCGAAGCCCAGCAGAAAGGCTCCATAGCTGATCCCGAGAACCGAGATATTTGCAGCGAACCACGGCCAGAACAGCTCTCGTGGCCTGCCTCGATGCTCGTGGACGGCAATCGAATTGATGCCGTTCTGCTCGACTTCCAATGCTCGCGGAGCTGCCGACGGCAGGTCGATGGGTGTTTCATCGGCTCTGGTCATGGTGGCACCTTTCAGGTGAAACCGGTTGCAACCGATCTTGCCGCATTTGATGCCGGCAGACTTCACCGCCAGCTGGGGATCACTGCCAAAGCAGGCGTCGAAACCTGGCTTCTGCTTCCCATGAGTGCCCCGCACATCTCTAGGCTGCAGTTATGCAGCGACCGGAAGCCTCAAGATCATCGGGTGGTGAGCAGGCTGCCCCCGGGATTGTCGTGGGCATTGGGGACAGCGGTCCAGGCCACTACAGCGCCGCGCTGCAACTGGCAGCGCAGCTGAGCGGCCAACGGAAAGCTGCGCTCACCTTAGTTCATGGGTGTCTGCCACGGCTGTCGCTGGCATTGCGAGATGAGGCGCTGGAGCGCTATCTCAGGCACGGTCAGAAGCTGCTTGAAGAGGCAGAACAGGCACTGGCAGGGATGGTTGATCAAAGCATCCCGGTAAGTCTGGCGGCCCTTCCTCAGACAGGCGTTGAGGCACTCTTGGACGAAGCAAGTTCGGCTGCAGTGTTAGTCGTACAGCGCCGAAGTCAGTCAACAGTAGGGCGGGTCCTCAGCGGCCGAACCTCTGACACCGTCGCGGCCCAGGCGGCCTGCCCGGTCATGGTAGTCCAGCATGATCATCAGTTCGGCAATGGAAAGGCCGGCGTTGTGGTCGGTATTGGAGCTCATTCCGGCCTCATGGCCTTGAAGGTCGGCATCGCAGAGGCGACTGCTCGAAAGTGCCCGCTGACTGCCGTCTACGTCTGGGACCTGCAGTTCTCGCCAACCTTCGGCGCCGGCATCGACCCAGATGACGAGGAGTTTGCGGAGGCAACCAGGTGGGCAGACTCCGTCCTGACAGAGGCGGTGAATGAAGAAGCCAGGGCTCATCCCGAGGTTGATTTCCACGCTCGCAGCGTCAGGGGTGTTATCGAGGACGCTCTGCTAATCGAATGCGAAAACGCCGAACTTCTCGTCGTCGAGCGTCACCGAGATGCGCATCTTGCCTCAATAGGACTTGGCACCCTGACCCGACATCTGCTTGATCATGCTCCATGCCCGGTCATGGTCACCCCGCACAGCGACACTAATGATCATTCGCGGATCACCCGCGCGACGGAGCCCACGACCAGCCCACAAGCGTGATCTTGGGGGCTCCGGCTACGCGACAAGTTGCCTAGCTGCTCAGCGATACCGGGCGGCCCTCTGCGTCGGAGAGATCGCGAGAAGCCATCTCCAGCAATCGGTCAGCCAACCGCCGCAAGGCGCGGGCAACCGCTACCTCGTCGCCCACCTTGGGCATGTTCGGATCCACAGGACTGCGCCGGGCCTCGCCGCGTACGTCGAGTGCACCCGGTACGTCGCTGCGCAACACCGCGTTGGCCGCTGTGGCGTCCTCATCCTCATAGAGGTAGATGTCGACACTCCACTTCTTGGTTGGTTCCGGCCGTGACTCCGCCTCCGGACCTGGCTCACCGCCATCGCCGCCGGTTTCCCGCTGGACATGCTCGACGTGAGCGTCGGGGCCCGGGAAGAACAGGCTCTCGTTGCCGTCTGACCAGCGCACCAGGTATGGGCCGCCGCCGTTTTCCCCAACCTGCAAGATCTCGCCGTCTCGGATCGGCCGGTGCAGCGTGCCTGAGGCCACCACGATCCGATCGCCGACCTCCGCTTTCATTGTGTCCTCCTGAGTGTGTCGGTGGATCGCTCGGTCCGCGGAGCGGCCACTAGCACTGGCAGCTTCAGCCGCTGCACGGACGCGGTTTGATTAGTCCCAGCATTACCCAAAGCATCCGCTGCTGGACAGGGGTGTCTGGCAGGGTTTTTGATCAGTTCGTGGGTTTTCCTGATCAAGACGTCCAAGGCTCGGTCGCCGTCGGATTCGAGCCGCTCGGTGAGGCATTCGCGCAAGCCCTCGCGGCATCTCACGGCTACGGTGGCGCACTTCACGTACGCCTCGACGGCAAAGTCGTGGCCGATCTGTGGGGCGGTAACGCCTCGGCTGAGCAGCCCTGGAAAAACGACACGCCCAGTGTGATCTTTTCCTGTACCAAGGGGCTGATCTCGATCTTGGTTGGTGAGCTGGTACGGGAAGGCCAGCTGGATCTGGACGCGCCGGTGAGCACGTACTGGCCAGAATTTGATCGCCATGACAAGGGCTCGATGCCGGTGCGGTGGTTGCTGTCA
>DATFBI010000120.1:0-4310 GCA_035253925.1 Propionibacteriaceae bacterium | reverse complement strand
AGCCGAAAGCCGTGTTCGACGAGGGTCCGCTTCCGGGACATGTCACCCTCGTACATGCCGCCGATCTGCGGCACGGTGATATGCGACTCGTCGATGACCAGTAAGAAGTCGGCCGGGAAGTAATCCAGCAGACAGTTTGGCGGGCTTCCAGGGGCCCGGCCGTCGATGTGCCGGGAGTAGTTCTCAATACCCGAGCAGGTGCCGATCTGTCGCATCATCTCGGTGTCGTAGCTGGTCCGCATCCGCAGCCGCTGCGCTTCGAGCAGCCGCTGCTGGCGCTCCAGTTCGGCAAGCCGGTCGGCGAGCTCCAACTCGATCCCGGCAATGGCCCGTTCCATCCGTTCCGGGCCGGCAACATAGTGGCTGGCAGGAAAGAGGTAGATCTCCCGATCCTCAGTGACGACCTCGCCAGTAACCGGATGCAACGTGCTCAGCTTCTCGATCTCGTCCCCGAAGAACTCCACGCGAACTGCGAGCTCCTCATACATCGGGAACACCTCGAGCGTGTCGCCGCGTACCCGGAATGTGCCGCGACTGCCGGACAGATCATTGCGGGCGTACTGGATACCCACCAGTCGACGCAGCAGAGCATCTCTCTCGATCTCTTGGCCTAGCTGGAGCTTGATCATCCGGCCGACGTACTCCTGTGGCGTACCGAGGCCATAGATCGCCGACACCGTCGCAACCACAATGACATCGCGGCGCGTGAGCAGTGAGTTGGTTGCCGAGTGCCGCAGTCGTTCGACTTCCTCATTGAGGGATGAGTCTTTTTCGATGTAGGTGTCGGTCTGGGGCACGTAGGCCTCAGGTTGGTAGTAGTCGTAGTACGAGACGAAGTATTCGACGGCGTTGCGGGGGAAGAACTGCCTGAGCTCGTTGGCGAACTGGGCTGCCAGCGTCTTGTTCGGCTGCATTACCAGAACCGGCCGCTGTAGCCGTTCGGCCAGCCAGGCGATGGTGGCGGTCTTGCCGGTACCCGTGGCACCAAGCAAAACGACGTGCTGCTCGCCTCTGGTGATCCGCTGTTCGAGCTCGTCGATTGCCTGGGGTTGATCCCCAGACGGCGCGAAGTCGCTCTCCACCTTGAAAGGTGCGACTGCGCGCTGAAGGTCCTCAATCGCACGCATGGCGCGAGCCTACGTGCCCCTTCTGACAAGCTTGCTCGCGCAATCGCGGCGCTCGCAATCGCCTCTCTTCGACCAGCAGGTCGATCACCCGGGCTCTATCCCCCAGTGGCCTGACTTCTTAGCATGGAGTTGATCATTGATGTGAAGTCCTTGTTGAGCTGATCGGTGTTGGCGTCCGGTGTGAAGTAGGTGGTGCCGATGACCGTCACGCCATCGCTCTGCCGGACCGAAACCAAGGAGAACAAGAACAACTTCGTCGAGCCTTGGCCACCGGTGACAGTCACTTGCGCGACACAGGTTGCCGCTTTGAGTCTGGTCGTGCCAACGTCAGCGTCCTTCGCATCCTGAAACTGGCCGTTGGTGGTGTCCTTGGCAACTTCCCGGTGCCAGGCATCACACAATTGTCCAGGATTCGTGGACTGTGAGATCTGCAGCGATTGCCCAAGAAACACACTGTTGCCGTCGGAAAGCTGAGCCACGTTGTTCCCGGTCTTCTTGACCTCCCAGCCGGCGGCTGGTACCAACTCGATGCCATTGCCCAAATCCACCGATCCACTCGTCGGAGGTTGGGATGGTTCGGTCGGTGAGGGCTGTGGCTCAGGAGTCGGCTGGCCCGTGGGCTCCGGAGTCGGCTCCTCCGTCGGTGGCACTGGCTGGCTCGGAGTGATTGAGACATTGGGTTGATCGCTACCACCCCGGGTGAGCACCATAATGATGCCGCCAACCGCTGCCAACAGCACAATCGCCGCCGCGACAATGGCGATGATCATCACCGGACTCTTCTTGGGCGGCGCACTCGGACCGGGAGGGAAGCCAGCTCCGACTCCTTGGGGCCCAACGTCCCCGGGCTGCTGCGGTGGATATCCACCTGGGGGCGCCTGCGGCGGATAGCCGCCTGGAGGCGCTTGCGGTGGATAGCCGCCTTGCGGTGGATAACCCGGTTGCTGGGGTGGAAAACCGGCTGGCTGTTGCGGAGGGAAGCCCCCGGGCTGTTGCGGCGGATAATCACCCGGCTGCTGAGTTGGTGGATAGCCCGACGGCTGCTGCGGTCTCGGCGGGTAGCCACCTGGCCCCTGAGGCGGATAGCCGCCCTGCTGACCGCCCTGTGGATCTCCCTGTTGCCCCCACTGTCCCGAATCCTGTGTCACGGCCGGCCCTCCTCTTCGTCGTAGAACCGGTCTCGTGCCTCGTCTGCCTTCGCCTTCTCTTCCTGGATCATCGTGGTATCGGAGACTGATGAGGTTTCATGATCACTAGCCGGCGCCTGTTCACCGGCCAGTGGGGTATCGAAACCTGGAACAATTGACTCGTCCGGCCCAGCCGTCCGCAACACCGCTCCTACCTTGGGCTTTGCTGGCTTGGGTTGCACGCTTACGGCGGTGCCGCAGACATTGCAGAAGGCAGCATGTTCTAGCAGTGGCATCTCGCATTGCGCACAGAACTGCAGTCCACCAGACGGCCCGGCGACGCCTCTCCGCGCCGAACGCTCCAGCGCGGCCTCCATCAATCCGCTATGCAGCACATTGCGAACTCGCAAGATCAAGATCGCCAAGATGATCAAGCCCCAGAGAATGCTCAAGATCACGCCGAGTGTGGCATCACCGACGAAGGAGAACAGATACGTGCCGGCCTGATACGCAGCATTGGCCAGGATCGCCTCGCCGAGCCCGCGGAAGTACCGCGGCGTAAAACCGTCGTAGCCACGGCCCAGCCCGGAGAATTCCGCGACGGCGATGCCACTAGCGGTCCCGATGATCAGCGGTTTGACGAAGCCCTCGAGAAAGATCAGCGACACCCACAAGCCGGGCTCCTGCTCCTGCAGCCCTCCAGTCAGCAGATCCCAATGACGAGTTAGGGTGTCGAAGCAGGCGTACGAGACTCCGCTGATCACGCCAAAGGTGAGGCCATCCATCAAGTCGTCGAACTCTGGGCGCATGGCGAGCAGTACCGGACCGACCTGGCGGATTATTTCTCCGACGATCGGCACTGCGAGCGCTACCAGCAGGAACGTGCCGACAGTCGGCGCGGCACTAAGCGAGCCCTCGAACGTGGTGGTGCCGTACGGCACCGGTCCTCGGAGATAGGTCCACAAAATGGTGAACCCAACGGTCAACGCACCGGTCAATGCGAAGGCCAGACCGGTGACGATGACCGGCTCGTCCTCCCACAGGTTGACGTCGTAGATGTAAACGATGTAAACGACCGGTACGGCAAAGGCGGTCACTAGCACCGCGATCGGCATCGCGCCGAATATCGCCGCAATCAGGGCTACCAAGAGCGCGATGGTGAGCGCAATCCGATACGTCTGGGGACGCTGCCCGGCGCCACGCGGCATGATCGATGAAATCAGCGCGAACGAAGCAACCGGCTCATCCGGCCTAGCGGCATAGGACCTCTTACGGGCGAAGTCCGCGGAGCGCTGGTCCTGTCCACAGACGTGGCAGAAGTGCGCGACCTCCGGAAGCTCAGCCCGACACCGTGGGCATTCCAAGGTTGACCTCCTTGAACCTGCAAGCTAACGAATGGACCTCCATCGGACGCCCTCGGCTCAAGGACCTGACCCACGACCCCGAGCACTGCGAGTATGTCATTGCCTGGCAGTCGAGGAAGTCAGTACGGTCCAGAGCGCAGCGATCTGATCCTTCAGCTCCGCCACGCTTCCGCTGTTGTCCAGCACCACATCAGCGGCCATCCGGCGATCTTCGCTGCTCGCTTGGGCGGCAATCCTGGACTCGGCCTCGGCCCGACTGAACCCATTACGCTCCATCAGCCGCTGGATTTGGGTCTCACGACCGACATCGACAGTGACCACAAGATCGAATTGCCCCTGCTGACCGGTCTCCACGAGCAAGGGAATGACATGGACCACGATTGCGCCAGGACCGGCCGCCTGCTCCAGCTCCTCGGCTCGCGCCCGGACCGCCGGGTGCACAATCTGCTCGAGATCTCGACGCGCAACCGGATCAGCGAAAACGATGTCAGCCAGACGTGCCCGATCGAGCTGGTCGTCATCAAGAACCCAGGTACCGAATCGCTCGATGATCGCAGCCAGCCCTGGAGTGCCGGGCTCGACGACCTCACGGGCCAGTACGTCGGAGTCGATGATGACTGCACCACGCGCCGCAAGCTCGGCTGCCACCAGGCTTTTCCCAGACGCAATACCGCCCGTGAGACCTACCCGCA
>DATFBI010000119.1:0-5348 GCA_035253925.1 Propionibacteriaceae bacterium | reverse complement strand
TTCGCGTACTTCGACGAACAACCGGGACGCCATGCCGCCTCCGACAATCAGCGAGAGCAGGCCAAGCGGATAGCGCTGCGCGTCGAAGACACCGGGACTCGGAAACGCCAACACCGCGCTGCACTGCTCCAGCGGTAGTCGATGCATACTCAGCCCGCCCTTGCCGTTGATCATTGTGGGCCTTGGCAGCGGCGACTCGGGAGCAGCTGAGTGCGAATCCAGCACAGCAAGCCGCTCCGCCAACCGGTCATGATCAACTTTGCCGGCGGCGGCGATGACCAGTGAGCGGGGACCATAGTGTCGCTTCCAGTGCTGTGTGATCTGTGGCTGGCTAAGGGCGTCGACCGAGGCACGTGATCCGATAACCGACAGGCCCAACCCGGACTTACCGAAGATTGCGGCGGCTGCCGCTTCAGCGGCCAGTTCGGTGGGATCGTCGGCGTGCATGGAGATCTCGTCCAAGATCACCGCTCGCTCGGCGTCGATGTCCTCAGCCGTGAGCAGCGAATCGGTGATCATGTCGGTCAGGACATCAAGAGCCAGCTCCGCGTCGCTGTGCAGTACTCGGGCGTAGAAGCAGGTGTGCTCCTTTGCTGTGTACGCATTGAGTTCGCCACCCACCGACTCGATCGCGGCCGAGATCTGCTCTGCACTGCGCCTTGAGGTGCCCTTGAAAAGCAGGTGTTCCAGGAAGTGCGAGGCGCCGTGGAGTCGCTCATTCTCGTGCCGCGAGCCGACTGAGGCAAAGATGCCGAGCGAGTAGGTGTTGGTTGATCGGAGATCTTCAGTGACGACCCGGAGGCCGCTGGGCAACACCGTACGTCGCACGGCACCGTCCAATTGAGGAATTCGTCGTCCTGGACGGCTACGCGGCACTAGAGGCATTGATGTTGGTCGAAGGTGCGCCAGACCGCTACGCCGACACCGTCTCCTCAACCACCGGAATCAGTGACAGCTTGCCGCGATCATCGATCTCGTTGATCTCTACCTGGACCTTCTGTCCGACGCTGAGCACGTCCTCGACATTCTCAACTCGCTGCCCTCCCGACAGTGGGCGCATCTTCGAGATGTGCAGCAGACCATCCTTGCCCGGTAGCAGCGAGATGAAAGCGCCAAAAGTGGTGATCTTGACAACCGTGCCGAGGTAGCGCTCTCCCTTCTCGGGAGCTGTGGGATTGGCAATGGCGTTGATCATGGCACGGGCAGCCTCGGCCTGGTCGGCGCGCTCCGCGCCTACATAAATCGTGCCGTCGTCCTCGATAGTGATCTCCGCACCAGTGTCGTCCTGGATCTGGTTGATCACCTTCCCCTTAGGCCCGATCACTTCGCCGATCTTGTCGACCGGGATCCTCATGGTGATGATCCGCGGAGCGTAGACGCTCATCTCGTCAGGGCCGTCGATGGCCTCCTGCATGACGTCGAGCAACGTGTTACGGGCGTCCTTTGCCTGATTTAGCGCATCTCCCAATACCGAGGCCGGAATCCCGTCCAGCTTGGTGTCAAGCTGCAGGGCCGTAATGAAATCACGGGTACCTGACACCTTGAAGTCCATGTCGCCGTACGCGTCCTCAGCGCCAAGAATGTCGGTCAGCGCGACATAGCGCGTCTGACCCTCCACGGTGTCGGAGACCAAACCCATCGCTATACCGGCAACGGGTGCACGCAGCGGCACGCCGGCGTTGAGCAGGGCCAGTGTTGAAGCGCACACCGAACCCATCGAGGTGGAACCGTTTGAGCCGAGAGCTTCCGAAACCTGCCGGATCGCGTAGGGGAACTCCTCCCGGGTGGGCAGCACTGGCACTAGGGCCCGCTCGGCCAGGGCGCCATGACCGATCTCACGCCGCTTGGGCGACCCGACGCGACCGGTCTCACCGGTGGAGTACGGCGGGAAGTTGTAGTTGTGCATGTAGCGCTTAGTGGTTTCGGGGGCAAGTGTGTCGAGCTTCTGCTCCATGCCCAGCATGTTCAGTGTCGAGACGCCGAGAATCTGAGTTTCGCCGCGTTGGAAGAGCGCAGAGCCGTGTACGCGTGGTACGACGCCGACCTCGCAGGACAGAGTTCGGATATCTCGGAGCCCGCGGCCGTCGATGCGAATCTTGTCGGTCAAGATGCGCTGCCTGACGATCTTCTTGGTCAGTGCACGATACGCCCCAGTGATCTCCTTCTCACGACCCTCGAACTGCGGTGCCAGACGCTCGAGAACTGAGTTCTTCAGGGTGTCGGCAGCCTGCTCCCGGGCGTGCTTGTTGGCGATCGCCAAGACCTCGGACAGTTCCGCAGTGGCCGTTTCCGCGACGGCGTCGTAGACATCGTCGCCATAGTCGACGAAAACCGGGAAGTCAGCGGTGGCCTTGGGGAACTTAGCCGCCAGTTCTACCTGGGCCTCGCACAGGGCTCGGATGAACGGCTTGGCCGCCTCCAGACCGCTGGCTACGACGTCTTCGGTGGGGGCGGTTCGGCCACCCTGCACCAAATCCCAGGTGTGCTCTGTTGACTCAGCCTCCACCATGGCAATCGCAACGTCGCCGGTAGCGGTTACTCGGCCGGCGACCACCATGTCGAATATGGCATTCTCCAGCTGATCAACATCGGGGAAGCCGATCCAGCGGTCTTCGATAAGTGCGACGCGTACCCCACCGACCGGTCCGGTGAACGGCAACCCCGCGAGCTGAGTGGAGAGAGAAGCGGCGTTGATGGCGATCACGTCATAGAGCTTGTTGGGGTTCAGAGCCATGACGGTGACAATGACCTGAACCTCATTGCGCAGGCCCTTGACAAAGCAGGGACGGAGCGGGCGGTCAATCAGTCGGCAGGTCAGGATCGCGCCTTCGGACGGGCGGCCTTCACGGCGGAAGAAGGAGCCTGGAATGCGGCCGAGGGCGTACATGCGCTCCTCGACATCCACGGTCAGCGGAAAGAAGTCAATAGCCTCACGGGCCTTGCTCTGCGCAGTCGTGGCCGACAAAACCATGGTGTCGTCGTCTAGATAGACCGTCGCTGAGCCGGCCGCCTGCCGGGCTAGCAGGCCGGACTCGAACCGGATGACATGGCGGCCAAAATCGCCGTTGTCGATGACAGCTTCGCTGAACTGAAGATCTGGTCCCTCCACGGGAATCCTTTCTGTGGCGCTGGCGGTACGCCAATGCCGGAATGTGGATCGCATCCGCGGATGAGCTCGACGCGGCGCGGGTGTGTACCCCGCGGCAGTCCCCGAGCTGTGGAGGCCGGTCTTCGATCGAGGTCCGCGGGCCAGAGCGAGGTGCTCCTCCCGAAAACCACTACCGAGGACCGAGTCTCTCCCCTCGTCGAGCATCTGCCGATCGAGATGCGATCTCGAACGTAAAAGTGGTCTATTGAGTTGTGATCAGCGACGCAGGCCTAAACGTTCGATGAGTGACCTGTATCGCTCGATGTCGGTCTTGGCTACGTAGTTGAGCAGCCGGCGCCGTTGACCGACCAGCAGCATGAGGCCGCGCCTGCTGTGGTGGTCGTGCTTGTGCTCTTTGAGGTGCTCAGTGAGATGCGCGATCCGCTTGGTAAGAATTGCGACTTGGACCTCCGGAGAACCCGTGTCACCGTCACTGGTCGCGAACTCGTCAATGATCTTCTTCTTGGTTTCAGCATCAATCGACACTGACGTTCTCCTCTCGGTTTCCCGTTGCGCGGCGCCCCCGGATGCCCTGGTCGGGATTATCACGCGGTGTGAGTTGGGAGCTCTTGAAGGTCCGCGGCCGGTCAAACGGCGCGGCCAATCTACCAGCGCTCGGTACTTGCCAGCGAATTACGGCAGTGCCTGCCGAACCAATGCCGCCAGGCCACGGCGCCCGTCGATGCCGCGTAGTTCGAATTCACCTCGGTCTGCAAATGCCAGCCCAGAGCCGGATAGCAGATCGCGGACGGTGGTCGAGACCAGGACTTCGCCCGGCTGCGCCCCGCCAAGAATGCGTGCGGCGGCATGGACCGCGATCCCTCGAACCTCAGCCGAGTAGGGTGGCGCGCTATTCATGGATGCCGGCGTCCCGCAGCGCCAAAACGGCCTGCAGTAACGAGGCGTGGGTGAGCGCCTGAGGGAAGTTGCCGAGTAGCCGCCCCGTCGTAGGATCGATCTCCTCGGAGAAAAGCCCCAGCGGCGCCGAGTCGAGAAGATCTTGCATCACGCTGGCAGCTGTCTCGGCCTGGCCGGTACGCGCCAGAGCCTGGACGAGCCAGAACGAGCAGGGCAGGAATGCTCCCTCACCGCCGGGCAATCCGTCTGTGCCTGGCGGATACCGGTACAAGAACGGACCCCCGGCCGAGAGTTGTTGCCGAATTGCGTCGATCGTTCCCGTGACGCGGGGTGAGTCAGGTGGCTCTAGGCCCAGCAGCGGTAGTACGAGCAGCGCAGCGTCGACATCGTTACTCCCGTAGGTTCTTGTATAGCTACCAAGATCAGAATTGAACCCGCGATTTCGAACTTCTTCGGCGATCGCATCGCGGGCGTCCCGCCACCGCCGGATCTTGGTCTGACGTATCCGATGGGCCTCCGCGAGGCGCAAAGCACGGTCCAGCGCCAGCCAAGCCATGAACTTGGAGTGGGTGTGCTGCGCCGCGGGATGCCGCGCCTCCCAAATTCCGGCGTCCGGATCGGGCCAGCGTTTCGCAACATAGTCGACAAAGCGGGACACCGCACGCCAGACCTCCCCTTTGATCGGTCCCTGCCGTTCGGCGTAGATCGACATGGCATCAACGAGCCAGCCGTACCCGTCCAGCTGATGCTGATTGCGCGCCCCATTGCCGGTCCGCACTGGGCGGCTTTCCTGGTATCCAGGCCAGTCCTGAAGGTCCCGTTCGTGCGGAACGCGCCGACCAGCGAGAGTAAACAGCGCGGGCAAGCGGGGACGGTCCAGCCGACTTGCGTGCAACAGCCAGTGAAAGAACATCCCAGCTTCGGCGGTCTTGCCAAGGCCCAGAAATGCCGCCACCCCGATGCCGGCGTCACGTGGCCAGGTAAAGCGGTAGTCCCAATTGCGAACTCCTCCAATCTCCTCGGGCAACGACGTCGTAACCGCCCCTATTGGGGCACCGGAAGGTGAGTACGTGAGGAGACGCAGTACGAGCAGCGTGCGTTGAACCGTATTTCGGAACGGCACATCGGTCGGCACATCCTCGCTCCAAGCCCGCCACCGAGCGGCGTCGTCGCAGAGCTCCTGCCACGCACGTTGCGGTGAGACATAGACCAGCGGCTCACGCCAAGCAGCCGTCACGGCGATGGTGAGCGGCTCGGATGGGCGTACGTCGATCTCCACCGACTCCTGGTTCTCCAGCCGGATGGGAGGGTCCGACAGCATTGCCACCGCTAGCCCGCCCAG
>DATFBI010000118.1:0-2797 GCA_035253925.1 Propionibacteriaceae bacterium | reverse complement strand
CTGCCGAAGGATTGACCGCTGAGAATCCGGCACGGACCGTACGGCCGCCGAAGCCACCGCGGCGGCTGCCCAAGGCATTGAGCTTGGAGCAGGTCCAAGCGATGCTTGCCGTCCCACACACTGACACGGAGGTGGGGGTTCGTGATGCCGCGCTACTGGAGCTGCTTTATGGCACGGGCTTGAGGATCTCCGAAGCCGTAGCGCTCGACGTCGATGACGTCGATCGGCTGGCCAGGGCCTTGGCTGACGAACGGGCGCCGGGCTTGCGAGTGCTGGGAAAAGGGGCCAAGGAACGCATTGTGCCGGTTGGCTCATACGCGCGGCGGGCGCTAGATGCCTATCTGGTACGCGGCAGGCCGGTGCTCGTGGCGCGTGGTCGCGGAACGCCTGCGCTGTTCGTCAATGCCCGCGGCGGCCGCTTATCGAGGCAAAGCGCCTGGGCGGTGTTGCGGTTTGTCGCCGAGAAGGCTGGTATCACAGCGGAGGTTTCACCGCACACACTGCGCCACTCGTATGCCACCCATCTGCTGGACGGCGGCGCGGACATCCGCGTGGTGCAGGAACTGCTGGGGCACGCCTCGGTCACCACCACGCAGATCTACACACTGGTAACCATCGATCATTTGCGGGAAGTCTTCCTCACTTCACATCCTCGTGCGTATTAGTGTCGTGTCGACAAAGCTGCTTGCCGCCCCGCGGCATTAGGCTTCACCGGAACGCACTGCACACGATATTGAGCCGTCCGACTAGGAGGGGGCACAAGGAGGAGGCAGGAGTGGAGCTCCACGGTGGCGGCGAGGCCCCGCCTGATTCAGCCCCGCCTATTTCGGCACCGTCATATTCGGCACCGTCATATTCGGCACCGCCTGATTCAACACCGCCCAATGGTCCTGCGACCAGCATTCCTACAAGCAACCCTCCCCCCGGCACTGCTGCTTCCAGCAGTGTTCTTACGAGCAACGGCACGGAAAGCGGTAATACGGGGAGCAACGGCACCGCATCCTCGGGCAGCGTAGTAGCTGACCTCGCCGACGAGCACTATCTCGACGCAAGTGATCTCGACTCGCTCTACCGCGCAGACCAGCGCTCTACTGTGGATGAGAACTTCGTTGTATCTCCACCCCCGGATGGCATCGCGCAGTCCATCGACGGTGACCAGCTGATCGGACCGACCGGCCGACCCTGGCCAGACTTACCCGAACCTCCGCCGCTGAGCGAACACGGCCCTGCCCTGATTATCGCCATGTGTAACCAAAAGGGCGGGGTTGGAAAGACCACAACAACAATCAATCTCGGCGCCGCTCTCGCTGAACTTGGTCGGCACGTGCTGCTGGTGGACTTTGACCCGCAGGGTTCGCTCTCAGTTGGGCTCGGCGTCAATCCCCACACCCTGCCGGCAAGCATCTACAACCTGCTCATGGGGCAGGACATCTCCATCGACGAGGTGATCGGCCAAACTAACGTCCCTGGCCTGCACATTTTGCCTAGCAACATCGACTTGTCGGCTGCCGAAATCCAGCTGGTGTCAGAGGTGGCACGGGAGCAGACGCTGTTGCGGCTGCTGGAGGCGGTGCGGAGTCGCTACGACGTCATCCTGATTGACTGTGCACCGTCGCTCGGTCTACTGACGATCAACGCGCTCACCGCCGCCGACCGCGTGATCATGCCGCTGGAGTGCGAATTCTTCGCGCTGCGGGGCATAGCGCTGCTTACCGACACCATTGCCAAGGTGCAAGATCGACTCAACCAGCAGCTGGAGATCTTGGGCATTCTGGGGACGATGTACGACCCTCGTACCCTGCACAGCCGTGAGGTGCTGGAAAGAGTCGTCCAGGCGTTTGGTGATCAGGTCTTCCACACCGTCATCCGCCGCACCGTGAAGTTCCCGGAGACGACCGTGGCCGGGGAGCCGATCACTACCTACGCTCCCACCTCACCAGGAGCGGAGGCCTACCGCAATCTGGCTCGTGAAGTACTGGCCCGATGTCGCGTCAGCTAGGTACGGCGGCGGCCGAGGAATATGAGAATGCCGAGCCGCTGACCATAGCTGTGTCGCAGTCGCTCAGTCGGCGCGGCTCTGGCCGGATCCGCCACGAAGAGAAGATCACCGTCTATGTCAGCGCTGAGGAATTGCTTGCCCTGGAGCAAGCGCGGCTGACGTTACGCGCTCGGCACGGTATGGCCGTGGATCGAGGCCGGATCGTACGCGAGGCGATCGCTATCATCCTTGCCGATCTTGAAGCCAGCGCCGAGGACTCGGAGCTGGTTCGCAGGTTGTCAGCAACGTGACTCTCAACTTGTGGGCGGGAGCGGAGCGACCTCCAGCCCCAGCGGCGAGCCGTGTTGCCGTGTCGGATGCAGTGGAGCAGGACACCTGGCTTCCAGACCGTCGCCGGGCATCGTCCCCCCCAGCCGGCGGTTTTCAGGTCCATCTTGACAACTTCGACGGCCCCTTCGACCTGCTACTGCAACTGATCTCCCGGCACAAGCTGGACATCACCGAAGTCGCGCTGTCTCAGGTGACCGATGAGTTCATCGCTCATATCAAGGCGGCGGGCAGCGCCTGGGATCTCGATCAGACGAGCCAATTCGTGGTGGTCGCAGCGACGCTTCTGGACCTCAAGGCTGCCCGGCTCATTCCCTCAGGAGAGGTGGAGGACCCTGAGGACCTGGCCTTGTTGGAGGCGCGTGACTTGTTGTTCGCGCGGCTGCTGCAATATCGCGCGTTCCAGCGCGTAGCCAGGTACCTGGCCGCCACCCTGGACGCGGAGGGTCGCCGCTTTCCTCGCGAAGTTGG
>DATFBI010000117.1:0-5031 GCA_035253925.1 Propionibacteriaceae bacterium | reverse complement strand
TCATCAGAGTCACCCGCCGAGACACTGAGCACCTCGCCGGTTGGCGTGCGCTGCGGTAACACGTGACCCATTTGTGTCACCTTGCGAGTAACCAGCTTCATGGTTCCGTACATGGCCACCAGCCAGGTTCGGACCACCATCGTGTGACCTAGCACGCTGGCAATGATCCCGATGATCACCAGGCCCAACATGATCATGCTGAGTCGCAGCACGGTCGCCATGTCGTGCGGCACGATTCCTTCGTCGACGATCTTGCCGACGATGTAGGGTCCAACTGAGCCCGGCAGCCACTCGATCACGCTGATCAGCGAGCTCAACACCAGGGCGGGCAGCTGCTGCCACATCAACCAGCCGAGGAATCGAGCGCCGCCTCGAGTTGCAGGCGCGGTGAAGTTGCGATTGGGCAGCCGACGGCGCACCACGACCTGCCTTCTGCGAGTGGAAGTGGTGTACGGGCGAGCGTCCGGCCCCGCCAAGTCGGGGACCAGCGGCGGGTAGTCATGCATGACCAAATCAGCGTAGGGCGTCGACGCTGACCTGCTCCAGCGGTTTTCTGAGAGCTGCTCGCGGAAGTTGCCGACGCTCGCAGCTCGGCTTTTTGGGGAGCTGCTCGCGCGATGCCGACGCTCGCAGCTCGGTTTTCAGCCCTATTGCGATGGGTAAGTCGCGTTCGTCCCACGTGGACAAATGCCCGTCTCTTTAGGATCTACAGACATGACCACTGACTCGACAGCCGGCAATGAGCAGCCCGAGATGCCTGGTGTCGCCGGGCAGACCGACGACGGGCGGGTCTACGTGGTGACGCCGCAGGCCATGGCCGTCGAAGGGCCGCCGCGGGAAGCGGCCGAAAGCCCGGACGAGGAGCCGAGATCGGTGACCGAACTGGTCGAGCAACCAGCAAAGGTCATGCGAATCGGCAATATGATCCGGCAGCTCCTTGCGGAGGTGAAATCGGCACCACTTGACGAGGCGAGCCGGCAGCGGTTGCGGGCGATCCACGAAGCCACAATCAGCGAGCTGGAGGATGGCCTGTCTCCTGAATTGACCGAAGAGTTAGAACGCATCACGCTGCCCTTCAGCGACGACGCCACTCCCAGTGACGATGAATTGCGTATCGCGCAGGCGCAGTTGGTTGGCTGGCTCGAGGGCCTGTTCCATGGCATCCAAACTGCACTCTTTGCCCAGCAGATGGCAGCGCGGGCGCAACTTGAGCAGATGCGGCGAGCGCTTCCGCAAGGTCCCGTGCCACCCGGTCCGACGCCGGAAGGTCGGCCGCGCGAGGGCACCAGCGGAATGTACCTCTAGAGCTGCTCCACAGCGAGCGCCGCGAGGGCCCGATCCAAATTTCTTCATCGGTGCGGAGTTTCCGGGAACCGAGAATCACATGTTGCCGTCCCAGGCCAATGCGCTGCGAGCATCGGGAATCGCGCGCCGCCGTGCTGAGGAGGAGCGAGCGGAGGTGGGTTTCCTCTGCGAACGACGACGAAGTAGGTGGATTCCAGGCGCGATGTGCGAGCAGCGCCACAAGCGTCCGTTGAGACTACGAAACCTCGTGGAGACAGCACATGCCTACATCGCGCCCGACAGCGAGCCCAACAGCGAGCCCAACATCGAACACTGCCAGCTACGCCGCCGCTAGATGCATTGAACTGGCCGCAGTATTTCAAGATCAATTGCTGGAGGAGCCACTTCCGGCAAGCGCACCTGGAACCGTGCAGCGCCAGCAGCTGGCATTGATCACCAAGGCGCAGGCGGCCTGCCGCGATTGCCCGTTGATCATCGACTGTCTTTATCGCGCTGTCGTTGAGTACGACGTTGCCGGCTATGTCGCCGGTACTACGCCGCCGCAGCGAGCCCAGATCCGGCGTCGGCTGGATATCACAGTAGAGCCAGAAGACTTCGACACTCTTGCCGGAGTCACCCGTCGGCACCGGCAGGTCAACCACAGCGAGGTCGTACGCCTGCGAAACGCCAACCCCAACGAGACCTTGGAGATGTTGGCGCAGCGGCTCGGTTGTTCCCTATCTACTGTCAAACGTCATCTGCGCCGGGAACGCCGCAAGCGCACTACGGATACCAGCACCCAAAAGCCCACTGTCATGGAGGTACTTACCGCCGCGGCCGCCGTTGCCGGCTCACCGCTGGTACACCGCAATCCACAGGCAGCCTGACCGGCGCCGCCTCCGCCCCTAGTTTCGGAATGAGTCGCGCCGGGTACCCATAACAAGGCGGATGTGTGCGTGGCAACAGCCCGCACGCGGCAGAAGCCCCAGGTCCGCCTGGCAGAAGGGAACCGCGATGAGCGTCACCGGATGGATCATTCTCGTGATCGCCATTGTCGTGATCGTGGCCGTGCTGGCGTACTTCTTGACGAGGAGCCGCGCCGGTGCCCGCCGCGCTCGCGCTGAGCAGATCAGGCAAGAGGCAACGGAGCGAGCAGCGGAGCTCGATCGCAAAGAGGCAGAGGCCAACGCCATCGCCGCACGGGCTGAGGACGCACGGGCCGAAGCCGACCGGCTAGCGTCGACCTCTGCCGAACAACGAGAGCAAACCGCTGCAGCACGGTCGGATGTTGAAGACGCGCTGCGCAAGGCGGATCGAATCGACCCCGATGTACGGACCCGCGGCAAGGGTGACGACACGGGTGGTCCCAGGCGGGCAACAGATGATGACGCGGACGCGGGTCCTAGGCGTGCCACGGACACTCGCCCTGGGCGTGCTGCCGACGACGCGGCATATAACGCAGACGTCCGCGGCGGCACCGTAGGCGACCAAGACGTCCGCGGCCGCACCGTAGGCGACCAAGACGTTCGCGACCGCACCGATGTCGGCGCCCGCACCGACGTGCGCGATCGCACTGATGTGGGTGATCGAGCGGGATACGACGACCAAGGCACCACCACCGTGCGTGAGGACGGCGGCGATTCAGGCGTCCGCGACGATCAAGTCAGTTCGAGCCGACTCGATGCCGATGACAGTTCCGTCCGAGACGACATCCGCCGGGATGAGGAGCCCCGCCGCTGACCTTCCGACTCGTCAGTGCCTGCGCCTACCGAACCAGCCACGTAGCTCTGCAGCCGGGCCGCCGTCGTCAATGGTTTTGGTGACGTCGTCTGCTACCCCCTTGACTTCGTCCGGGGCGTCACCCATGGCTACCCCGCGACCGGCCCAGCGCAGCATCTCGATGTCGTTGCGGCCATCACCGAATGCGAGCACGTCTGCAGCCGCTACTCCAAAACCGGCTGCCACCTCGGCAAGTGCGGTTGCCTTGTTCACTCCATCGGGAGCAATGTCCAGCCAGCTGCCCCACCCGATGAAGTAGGTGACCCCATGCATACCGAGGTGGCGAGCCAGCGCTAGAAACTCTTCTTCTGAGCGCGTCGGATCTCTCAAGATCACTCGAGTTACCGGCCGGGAGCTGAGCTGCTCAACATCCTCAATAATCAACTCACCAGTCAGGTCCTCATCCGGGTGATGATCATTGAGCCGGTATCCAATCCCGATTTCCTCGACCGCGATCAAGGTTCCCGGTGCAAACGCCTCAACTTGGGTGATCACCGGCCGGGGGTCGAAAGTGATGGCCTTGACGATCTCCTGCGGCGGATACCGCACTACTACGGCGCCGTTGGAGCAAACCGTTGGCCCGGGTGGCAGGCGGAGCTCCTCGAAGAGCTGTCTAGTGCCGTGCCATGATCGTCCGGTCGACAACACCACTGGCACGCCGGCTTGAACTACTAGCTCAACAGCCTCGGCGATGGTACGCGGCAGGAATCCGTCGCGATCCACTAGTGTGCCGTCAATGTCCAGCGCGACCAGGCGCGGACGCCAGGTGGTGTATGCGCGCTGAACTTGTCGAAGCGGGCCGTGCTGAGCTGATTGGCTCAACGTGGCGTCAGGGCCTCTCGGCCTCCCAAGTATGGCCGCAATGCTTGCGGAATGCGTACCGATCCATCGGCCTGCTGGTGATTTTCCAAGATCATGATGATGGTCCGAGTCATAGCGCACAGCGTGCCGTTCAACGTTGCAACGGGTGCCGTGCCGGAGTCGAAGCGCGCCCGGATGCTGAGCCGCCTGGCTTGGAAGTCGGTGCAATTCGAAGTAGACGTGATTTCCCGATAACGATCTTGAGTCGGCAGCCAGCCGTTGCAGTCGTACTTGCGCGCTGCGCTCAAGCCAAGATCACCAGCAGCCAGCTCGACAACCTGGGACGGGATCTCCAACGCGGAGATAAAGTCCTTCTCCCACTGCAGCAGCCTTTGGTGCTCCGCATTCGCCTGCTCCGGTGCACAGAAAACGAACATCTCGACCTTGTCGAACCAATGCACCCGAAAGATGCCCCGGGTGTCCTTGCCATGGGAGCCGGCCTCCCGCCGAAAACACGGGCTGAAGCCGACGTAGCGGCGCGGCAATGTTTCAGGATCGAGGATTTCATCAGTGTGGTAAGCCGCCAGCGGGACCTCCGAGGTGCCTACCAAGTAAAGATCATCTTCTGCCAGATGGTAGACGTCTTGTGCGGCCTGACCGAGAAAGCCGGTGCCCTCCATGGCCTGCGGCTTAACGAGTGCGGGCGGGATGAAGGGAATGAAGCCGTTCGCGATCGCAGTACTCATCGCAAAATTGATCAAGGCCAGCTCGAGCTCCGCTCCCTGGCCGGTGAGGTAGTAGAAACGAGACCCAGCGACCTTGGCACCGCGCTCCACATCGATGGCGCCAAGCATCTGGCCGAGCTCTAGATGATCTTTAGGCTGAAAGCCCTCAGCCGCGAAATCGCGTGGCGTACCCAGGGTTTCCAGCACTGCGTAGTCCTCCTCACCGCCGGGCGGTACGTCCTCGAAGACCAGATTCCCTACCTGCCGCAGCATCTGATCGAAAACGGTGGTGATCTCGTTCTGTGCAGCCTCGGCCTTCTTGACCATGTCGGCGAGTTCTTTAGTGCGGCTGAGCAGCCTGGTGCGGTCCTCACCGCGGGCCTGCGCTACCTGCTTCCCAAGCGATTTCTGCTCTGCGCGGAGCTCTTCGAACTGGGCAATA